>JAYSLX010000046.1:0-12192 GCA_043725245.1 Geobacteraceae bacterium
ACAGCAGCTACATCAACAATATTAATGCGTTACACTAACAACCAAAACAACGGATATGCCGGACTTGATGATGTAAAGCCCGACAGACTCCTAGCATAGTAAAACCTCGTGAAAGGTAAAATGTAAACAGTGAAAGGGATTCAGCAGGTGAAGTGCTTCACGTTTCACTTTCACAGATCACAGTTTCAGCAAATCAAGATAACGTTCCGCATCCAACGCCGCCATGCAGCCGGTCCCGGCTGAGGTTATCGCCTGCTTGTAGATCTGGTCCTGGACATCTCCTGCAGCAAAGACTCCGGCAACGCTTGTGGCGGTTACATTCCCCTCGTTGCCACAGCGGGTAATGATGTACCCATTATCCATCTCCAGCTGCCCTGCAAACAGTTCGGTGTTGGGGGAATGCCCGATGGCTATGAAACATCCATGCACCTGTATATCTTTGGTTGAGCCGCTTTCGTGGCGAATCCGGATACCGGTAACCCCGGAGGCGTCCCCCAGGACCTCGTCCAGTACATGGTGCCACTCGATGGTTACGTTTCCTCCCCTGGACTTTTCGATCAGCTTCTCTGCCAGTATCTTCTCCGAGCGGAACTTGTCGCGGCGGTGGATCACCGTGACGTGGCTGGCGATATTGGAGAGGTAAAGCGCCTCCTCAACTGCGGTGTTACCGCCTCCAATAACCGCTACCGGCTTGTTGCGGTAGAAGAAGCCGTCACAGGTGGCGCACGCAGAAACACCTTTCCCCATGAAAGCCTTTTCAGATGGAATCCCCAGATATTTTGCCGATGCGCCTGTTGAAATTATCAGGGCATCACAGGTATATTCGCCGCTGTCTCCTGTCAGGACAAAGGGACGATGAGAAAGATCTGCCTTGTTGATATGGTCATTGATGAAGGTGGTGTCGAACCGCTCAGCATGCTGGCGCATCCTCTCCATAAGGTCAGGGCCGAGAACGCCGGCAGGGTCGCCGGGCCAGTTGTCTACCTCTGTTGTGGTCATGAGCTGCCCCCCCTGCTGGAGCCCGGTAACCAGGGAGGGCTTGAGATTTGCTCGGGCCGCATACACCGCGGCAGTGTAGCCGGCCGGACCTGAACCGAGGATGAGAAGACGATGATGAGTCGACATGGGTGCCCTCCAGATGAACATTTATAATACTGAACAGATACCAGCCTACATCCAAAAATGCAAGCCGGGGCTCCATTGACCATGCCAGAGGGCTCTGGTACACTTCAATGCAAAACATTAACAGGAGATTCAGATGATCCGAAAAATCGCTATGCTATCATTTTTTGCCCTGCTCCTGACAGTTCCGGCAACAGCTGCTGACATCGGGTTTGTAACGCCAATAGGACAGGGCACGTTCAGAAGCCTGAGCAAGGAGGCCGGGATGGGCCTCGCTTATCGGGTCGCCTCGCCTCCTCAATCACTCGGCATTAGCGGCTTTGACGCCGGCGTCGAACTGAGCGTTATAGATATCGGGAGCGGTTACTGGAAAGATGCCTTCAAGGGCGCCTCCCCAACCGACTATATCATTCTCCCCAAACTCCGCGTCCGCAAGGGTCTCCCGTTCGGGATCGACGTAGGGATCATGTATGCCAATGCGTCCAACACCAATATTCAGCTGTATGGCGCCGAGATCAGCAAGGCATTCATCGATGGCAACGCACTCCTGCCGGCACTATCCCTCAGGGGGAGTTACACCAAACTGGCAGGGATCAACGATTTTGATATACAGACTGCCGGAATTGACGCCACCATCGGTAAAGGGGTCCTCATCCTGACACCGTATGTCGGTGCCGGCGCTGTCTGGATCGACAGTAAGGTGAGCGGCAATCTCAAGAGCCTTACCGCTGGGCTGCCGGCGCTAAAGGACGAAACAATATGGCAGCCGCGCGTCTTTGGCGGTCTTGAGATCAAGCCGTTTCCGCTGCTCCGGATCCTTGGCGAGGTAGAATACGCCCTGCGTCCGATCTATACGGTCAAGGCATCGATAGGGTTCTGAGAGTCCCATGCACGCTGAAGCCCACTTAGACCAGAGTATTGCCGGCCGTTTCGTCTGGGCCATTGTCCTGACTTCCATCACCCTGCTGTTTGAAGTCTTCGGCGGCTTCTGGACAAATTCTCTGGCTCTCCTGTCCGATGCCGCCCATGTCTTTCTCGACCTCTTCGCGCTTGTCCTGTCGCTTGCGGCTATTCGCCTGGCCTCCGTGCCCGCATCAGAGACAAGAACCTTTGGGTGGCACCGGACCGAGGTATTCGCCTCGTTCATAAACGGTGCAACCGTCTTCCTGATGGCAATCGGGATCTTTTACGAGGCCGGGGTTCGGTTTTTCCATCCGGAGGCGGTCAAAAGCGTACCGATGTTCATCATTGCCATCGTCGGGCTGCTGATGAATCTGCTGGCCGCAAAAGCTCTGCACCAACACTCGCACGACGATCTCAACGTGAGGAGTGCCTTCCTCCATGTGATCGGGGATGCTGCTGCATCGGTCGGCGTCATCATTGGCGGCATAGTCATGTACTTCACCGGCTGGTATGTTCTGGACGCCCTTATTTCTGCGGGTATCGGTTGCGTTATTTTCTGGGGTTCCTGGCGCGTTGTCCGCGAGTCGGTCCATATCCTGCTTGAAGGTGTGCCGCGAGGAATGAGCACCAATTTGGTTCATACCGCCATTCTTGAGGTGGAAGGGGTGAACGACGTTCACCACCTGAATATCTGGACCATCTGCTCGCACATTCTGGCACTTTCTGCCCATGTCGATATCAAGCCCGAGTTCAAGAGTGAACAGTCCGGGGTACTCCGCAGGATAGAAGAGCTCCTGTTCGAGGGGTTCCACATATCCCACACTACGTTACAGGTGGAGTGCACCTCCTGCATAGAAGCACCTGTCATAAAGGAGATGCATCACCGTCCACGGGCAAGCTCCCATCATGTTCACGGGCAGCCTCATCCGCACCGTCACGGCGGGTGCGGACATAAACACTGATTCCAACGCTAGGACCCACAATGCTCGACTACCAACTTATCCATGAAGCTGTTGACCGCCTCAAGAAGCGTATCCGCCGCACCGAACTGATCCATTCCCACCATTTCAGTGAAAAGCTCGGCATTCCCCTCTGGTTCAAATGCGAAAACCTCCAGCGAACCGGCGCTTTCAAGATCCGTGGTGCACTCAACTTCATGACCGCTCAGACGCGCGAGTCGCTTTCACGCGGAGTGATCACCGCTTCTGCAGGCAACCATGCTCAGGGAGTCGCTTTTTCGGCCGATCTGCTGGGGGTGAAGGCAACGATCTTCATGCCTGAGAGCACTCCGCCGCAGAAGGTCTTTGCCACACGTGATTACGGTGCAGAAGTGATCCTTACCGGAAGGACATTTGATGAGGCCTATGCCGCAGCAGCGGAGGCGGGCAAGGCAAGCGGCGCCCTGTTTGTTCACCCCTTTGATGACCCCCTGGTAATGGCCGGTCAGGGGACCATCGGGCTGGAGATCCTTCATGAACTCCCTGATGTAACGGCTGTCCTGGTACCAATCGGTGGAGGAGGCCTGATTGCAGGCATAGCAACAGCGATCCGCGAGACTCATCCACATATCCGGATTATCGGGGTTGAGTCGGCTGCAGCCCCTTCCATGCACCACTCACTGCAGAAGGGGAAGGTCATCGATGTTCCGGTTACCGTCACTCTGGCCGACGGGATAGCAGTGAAACGGGTGGGAAACAATACCTTTCCCATCGTACGAGACCTGGTGGATGAAGTCGTGCTGGTTGAGGAGGAAGAAATCGCACTGGCAATCGTGGCCCTACTGGAGAGGACAAAGCTCCTGGTGGAAGGTTCCGGCGCAGTGCCGCTTGCTGCTCTGATGGCGGGAAAAGTGGGCAGTGTATCAGGCAAGACCGTCTGCGTCCTCTCCGGAGGAAACATAGATGTGAAAACCATCTCGGTTGTTGTAGAGCGGGGGCTTCTCGCTGCCGGGCGCTATCTGAAGCTGAAGATCGAACTGGACGACCGCCCCGGAGCCCTTGCCATGCTGGCAACAGAAATCGCCGAGGCAAAGGCCAATATCTCCATTATCACCCACGATCGCCGCTCTAAATCGCTCCCCATCGGCAAGACCGAGGTCCTCATCGAACTGGAGACTCGGGGATATGAGCATATCCAGGACGTAATCAGCCATCTGCAACGGGTCGGCTATGATGTAGAGGTTCTGAAGTAAATTAGACCCGACATTCCCTCACCTCTATTCTACCTTAATCATCTCCGCTGTTGCCTTCCCATTTTTAACCGTAACCAACACAAAGTGATACACCGGTTCCCCTGGAAATTTTTCCTTTGGGTAGGGCTTCGCACCGGCGCCACCAGAGATAATGAAAGGAATCCCCTGGCTGTCGTCGCGGGCGTACTGATGGACATGTGAGAAGAAGGCCATGGTAGCCTTTTGCCCGGTCAGCAGTGCAAGTAGTTCCGCTGCCCCCGTGGAGAAGGTATGCCAATCCCACTGAGCGGTTTTGGGAGGTATATGCATGGCCACAAAGCGATAGTTGCGCTGAAGGGCCAGGGCCGATGTAAGAAACACGAGGGATTGCGGGGTAAGTTCGTAGCTGGAATTATCGACAGAGACCAGGAGCGTTTTCAGCCTCGGGAGATCGATGACAAACTGGAGTGGAGCGATCAGCTCCCTGAAAAGCGCCGTGTCTTGCTCATGGTTGGCGCGTACGACGAAAACAGGCATGTCCGGAACCTCTCTGCCGATAACTGCAAGGAAACTCTCGAGTTCCTTTCGGGTGCCATGGTCTCCCAGGTCTCCACCATGGAGTATAAAGAGCGGCCTCTTTTCTGCAGCCTTTCTCAGCACCCGTGTAAAGACCGCATCGTTACCGCGAGAGTCTCCCAATACCACGAATGAGAATGCTGCAGGATCAACAGGAGCAGACTTTCTGGCCAGAAGAGCAAGAGAGCGGTCGTACAGGCTGTCTGCTGCCGCGGTGAGCGGAGTTATCAGTATAAAGATGAACAGTGCCTGGCAGAAGTAACGGTTACTAATTGCCATTGAAATCTCCTTTATTCTTCCAGATCAGAACGAGAGGCTGGCGAGGAATGACCTTGTTTGCGGAGCCGCGCCGGCATCCGGGAGTTCAGCCAGCCGACGCAGGTCATCGGCAGTATCCAGGTCAAAGCAGGGGGCTAGCAGTACCTGCCTGAGACCCGCCGATTTGGCCCTGGCAAGGCTTACAGCGAGGACATCGCTGCTGCTCCAGGGGATCCCCTTGAACAGTTCGGGTTTCGATTGCCGCAGCCCTAACAGGTAATACCCACCGTCTGCGCTTGGGCCGAAAACCACGTCGGCTTTGTCGGTGGCAAGGAGAGAAAACGCCCCGCAAATCTCTTGTGGGTCCAGATGCGGTGAGTCAGTCCCGATAATAGCGACACTCTGATATCCAAGTCCAAAGGCGGTAGCCAATGCAGCGGTAAGGCGCTCCCCCAGGTTCACACCTTGTTGCTGATATACAGCGGCATCCGGAGCAAGGGCCTGGAAAAAAGCAGCCCGGTCATTGTCTCCGTCAAAGAAGATCATCCGGTGTATTCCAGTGAGGCAAGAGGTTGCTGCCAGCGTATCCATGAGCATGTATTGGTAAAGCGAGGCAGCTTCCTGCTTTGTGAGTGGAGGGGATAGACGGGTTTTTACTCTGCCGGGTTCCGGCCATTTGGCGAAAATCAACAAGGCCTGAGGCAGGTTAGAGGTGGTCAACTCCATAGAATGCGGCGTTTTCCTTAATGAGCAGTAAATAGTCTGCAGAATGGCGTCCTGTCTGGGTCTGCAAAGACTTTCCTAGAAAAAAAGTTTAGGTTTTTCAACAGTTAGGGCAATCATCAACAGGCTTTTCAACAGAGGGCTTTTTACCGTTAAATAACGGAATCTCATCGTGGCTCGGGTTGCCTCATGTCTCGCTCGATATGGGCATATGCCGAATGCTTATGGATCGACTCGTAATTCTCGGCCGATACACTGAACCAGGTGATGACATCAAGCGCCGAGAGGCTTTGGGTAACTTCACGTACCATGTCTTCCACAAACTTGGGGTTCTCAAAAGCCTGTTCGGTGACGAATTTTTCATCCTCCCGCTTGAGGAGCGACCAGACCGGGCTTGAGCCGCATCGCTCGATCAGCTCGATAAGGTCTTCTATCCAGATGAACTCCCGGTAGCGAACCTGGACACTCACAATGCTGCGCTGGTTATGGGCACCGTATCGGGAGAGCTCCTTGCTGCATGGGCAGAGCGAGGTAACCGGCACCTGGACACCCAGTACGAAGTCGAACTCTTCCCCCAGCGTTGCACTGAAACTGCAGGTATACTCCATCAGGCTCCTGGCACGGGAAACCGGTGCCTTCTTTTCGATGAAGTACGGGAACTCCATCTCAAGATGAGCATTTGCTGCTCCCAGCTTCTTCTTCATCTCATGAAGAAATGCCTCCAGCTTGTCGAGGGCAATCTCCTCGCGGTACGCGTTCAGCACCTCGATGAAGCGGCTCATGTGAGTCCCCTTGAAATGATGGGGGAGATCCACGTACATGTTGATCCGGGCGACCGTGTGCTGAAATTTCCTGTTTTTGTCCATCACCACAATCGGATAGGAGATGTCCTTCACCCCTACCTTGTCGATTGCTATACGTCGGGTATCGTGGGTTTTCTGAACGTCTGTGAGATTTGAACCGTCAGGACTTCCGGTCTGATTTTCCATGGTGCAGATTTCCTGCCTCTTTAGTTTCACGTATCCCGCCTCATGTACTTCACCGGGTCCATAATGCCCGCCTCTATGAACCCCTTCAAACGCAGACGGCAGGAATCGCAGAGTCCGCAAGCTATCCCTGCCGGGGTGGGATCATAGCAGGAATGAGTTCGGCTGTAGTCCACTCCCAGCTCCATCCCCATTTTTATGATCTCCGCCTTGGAAAGATTGATCAGCGGGGTGTGGATGGTGAAGATTCCGCTCCCCTCTACGCCCACTTTAGTGGCCAGATTCGCCATTATCTCGAAGGCTGCGATGTATTCAGGTCGGCAGTCGGGGTAGCCCGAGTAATCGAGGGCATTAACACCGATGAAGATGTCGAATGCCCCGAGCACCTCGGCCCAGCCAAGAGCAAAGGAGAGGAAGATTGTGTTGCGTGCCGGCACGTAGGTTACCGGGATATCGCTTCCCACACCATCCTTAGGCACGGCAATATCGGAGGTCAAAGCGCTCCCTCCGACCTTCCTGTAGTCAAAATCCACCACCAGGTGCTCTACGGCGCCAACCGCCCGTGCATTCTTCTTTGCCAGTTCAAGCTCTACCAGATGCCGCTGCCCGTAGGCAAAACTCATTGCATAGGGATCAAACCCTTCAGATCTGGCTATTGCCATGCATGTTGTGGAGTCCAGCCCTCCACTATAAAGTACGACGGCTTTTTTCATTTCATCCCCTCAGTTAAAACAGCGAAAACTTCACGTACCGCTTCGGGTTCTCCTTGATGTCCTTCACCAGCGAATCCAGGCTCTCCACCGCCTTATCCATCCGAATGTACAGCTCCTTGTCAGAAATAAGCTTCCCGGCTGTCCCCTCACCCTTCTGTAAGCGGGCTGTTACTATCTCCAGCGACTTGAGTGAGTTGTCGGCCCTCTCCATGAGGGACATCCCCTTGTCATAGAATTCGCGCTCACCCAGGAGTTTGCCGATGGTGCCGTCAGTGGAGGTCAGTTTCCTGTTCAGCTCCCTTACATCGTCGGCTGCCTGGTTGCTCTTTTCAGCCAGGGCCACCAGCTTGTCGTAAAGCTGACGGTCGCGGATCAGGCGCCCCATGGTGCCATCCGCGGATTGTATGTCCTTGAGGGTGTCCTCTGCCCTGGTGAGGATGGCTATAAGCTTGTCATAAGGCTCTGAGCTTCGATTAAGCCTCCCAAGTGTCCCCTCGCCTGAGTTTACCGACCGGGCAAAGACCTTCAACTCCGCGGTAAGCCTCACCATGTCGTCGTATAATCTGGGATCCTTGGCAAAGCGCCCCAGTGACCCTTCCCCCTTATCCACCTTGTCCATGATGCCATTGAGGCGGTCAAAGGCTGCACCGGCCTTTACCATCACGTCATCCAGGCGGGTAACGTTGAACCCGTACAGCACCGTTACAGGGTTTTCATTGATAGTTTGGTTAGGTGTAATATCAACATATTTCTCCCCCATAAGCCCCCTGGTCTTTATGGTGACTCGGGAATCTTTTCCCACTTTCTTCAGGGCCTCTCGTTCGATCTCAAGGACAATCTCAACCTCGTTGCTCTCTTTGGGCCGCAAAAAACGGATGGCCCGAACAAGCCCTACATCGACACCTGCAAGCCAGACAGGTGCACCCTCCTTAAGACCTGCCACATCTGTCATGATGACCGAGAGCTGCCCCTTCGGGATAAAGAACTTGGTCTTTTCCCCCATCACGAGGATCCCCCCGGCAAAGAGGATAAGGGCAATGATTATAAGGATGCCCGCCTTAACCTGAGACCAGCCGATATTGTCACTCCGTTTCATTTTACGTGGTCACTCCTTGTTCAATCCGGCCATCCATGGTTAGTAGGAGGCCATATGGTCACTCACGAACAGTGACTGCTCAGAAGGGTGGAAAAACTCTCTGATGGACGCGTTTGTCGTGGTCTTGAGCTCCTGCTGCGAGCCATCGAAGATAAGATACGTTTCGTGGAGAAAGGAGAACCGCTGAGAAACAGCAAAGGCGGTGTGCAGATCGTGGGTCACCATCAAAGTGGTCTTTCCTTGTTGTTGCAGCATCTGCATCAGATGCCTGATGTTATAAACGCCGATCGGGTCGAGGCCGGTGGTAGGTTCATCGAAGAAGACATACTGCGGGTCAGCAGCTATAGCTCGGGCAATGGCCACCCGCTTCTTCATCCCACCGGAAAGCTCAGCAGGATAGAGGTTTATCGCCTGTTCGAGACCTACGAAACTAAGCTTCTCAATTACAATCTTCTCTATCTCCGACAATCCAAGCTCCCCCTCCTCGAAGAGCCTGTAACCTACGTTCTCTCCAACGGTCATAGAGTCGAACAGTGCCCCGCCTTGAAAGACTATGGCAATGTTTCGCCTCAGCCTTGTCAGCTCACTCTCCTTTAACCCGTCGATGGGGCAACCGTTGAGAAATATCTTGCCTGAATCGGGCTTGAGAAGCCCCAGGAGCAGCTTAAGGATGGTAGTCTTTCCAACCCCGCTAACACCAAGAATAGTTCGGTTTAAACCATTTTCCAGGGTCAGATCGAACTCGCTGAGGATCTTGCGGCCTCCAATCGAATAGGAAACCTTTTCCATCCGAATGCCTGGCAGGTTTTCGCTCACACTCTTCCCCACGTCAATAAATACCTTGCTCCCTTTAACAGTAACTCAGGCTTCATAGCCCGAACCAGTATATTATTCATTATGCTTGATTAATTGCAATTCGTGGGCGATTTTTTTCGTTTTGTATTCATGTGCAAAATTTATCCGGCAGAAGTTTGCACGCATTACTCATATTATTACAACCACTATTAACATAGCAGCTTCAGAATATATCTTCGGCCCCACCATTAGATCTGTTCAATGTTTGCCTAGATGTTCCATTTCCATATCCCCAGTTCGGCAACAGCCACGAACAAGAATAGCATAACTTGCTGACATTATAACCTTAACTGGCGCTAACAATGTGGCATGCCGTTTGTAAGGCTCTCTGCTATCTACTTACGGGGAAATAGCGACAAACGAAGGCCTTTGCCCCGGATATCATTATCGTCAAAACGGTTACCTGATTCATTTGGGAACAATCCCTTGAAAAAAACAGTCCGACGCTATATAACGATTATCCCGTTAAAATGGCCGAATTGTCATTATAAAATTATTACAAAATTGAAGCAATTCAAATGGTTGCAAAAAGGATTGGTATTTGCATTTCAATCTCCGCCAAATCAGTATGTTACGTCAACTATAATTAGTTTGCACATAAACCTATCGGCGGCGATTTTCAACGCTGCCGTATTCATATCTCGATAAATATAGAATTAAGAATACATAGAGGTTGCCATGAGACAAATAGCAGAGAAAAAATTCCGGGGATTGAGTTTGTGGGCGAAGTTGAGCCTGATAACAACTCTTACCTTGATGGTGACTGCCTTCATGCCGCAGGGGTGGTATGAGCCGGGTAGCGCATCAGCCTCTGTAGCTACTTTAAATCAGTGGCCTGCAACTCCGCAGATTGTCTCGAATGCTGCGACATCTCCGGTTACCGGTACCGTGACAGTTAGTGCCGGAACCAACAGGATGATGCTGGTAGTGGTCGGCTGCGAATACACTGGTGGGGCGCCGACCTCCCAGACACTGACCGTTACCTACGGAACAAGGGCAGTAACGCAGATAGCAACCGATATTTCTCAACGTCAGACCATCTGGATCGGCTATCTCAATGCGACCGATATTGCTGCAGCTTCAAATACCACCCTTTCAGTTACCAACAGCAATACTAGTAACCTTTCAGCAATGTATGCATCAGCAACCGTATATTCCGGAGTCGCACAAGCTGCACCTCTCGGCAATTCCGCAGCAACCAGCAGCTCAACTACTTTGACAGTGCCTTCAACAGCTGTTACAGGGTCTGCAGGAAATACCGGGGCCTTTGTATACGTATCCAACTGGAACGCAGCAGCTCAATCCCCACCTACTGGTTACACCGAAAGAATCGAGTATCTGGGCACAAACTTTTACCTGGCATTCTGTGACAAAACAGGCATTGCTGCCAGTGGCAACGAATCGCCAGTATCAACTGTTACAGGAAATACCCGAGGATCAATTGTCGGGGTCGAGCTTGATCCTTATGTTGCCGCAACAACGACCTTGGCCAACGGAGTTGCGGGAACTCCCAGTACGGTCTGCCCGGCGACATCGGCGGTCAAGCTTGATGGTTTCTCACTGCAGACCTCGACCGGTTCAGATACGGTTACCGGCCTGACGCTTACCACTACCAACCAGGCAGCTATTGCCAGCCTGCAGATATGGAACGAAGCTGGTACGCAGCAGTACTTCGCTACCGTAAACAACCCAGGCAGCAATACCTGGACATTCAGTGGCGGGGTATCAATCCCTGTTACCGCAACACTGGGGAACTACAAGGTGCTGGTACTTTATGCACCTCATACCACCGCTCCAGCCGGCAACACAACGACCACTGCCGTCGTATCAGCCTATACCTGCACCAACACCAAGGCTGGCACCGACACAGCCGACACGACAATCACCCTCAACAATACCGCTTCTTCAGCATCTGTCTGGGGGTCTAACAGCGGCGGGACTTCAGTCACGCTCAACTGGACCAACGGTAACGGCGGCAATGCTCTGACCGTCCGCTATACCGCCAACACCGACACCACGATGCCGACCGACGGCACGACCTATACGGTATCCTCGGCTTATGGCACCGGTGGAACGGTGGTCTACGAAGGCACTGGTACCACGACAACAGACAGCCCTGCAGCGGGAACCTACTACTACAGAATCTTTGCCCACGACAGCTGCTCGAACTACGCAACGACCGCGCCATGGTCAGCTGTACTTGCAGTGAAGCTGAACCAGACCATCACCTTTAATCCACTATCACCAAAGATCTACGGTGATGCCAACTTCGCTCCCGGTGCCACTACCAGCTCCCCACTCACGGTCACCTATGCCAGCTCCAATCCAGCCGTTGCTACCATCATAGCAGGACAGATCCATATAGTCGGTGCCGGCTCAACGAACATCACGGCCAGTCAGGCGGGAGATGCTACGTATAATCCCGCGGTTGACGTGATCCAATCCTTGACGGTCAACCCGGCGACCCTCACCGTAACCGCCAGCAGCACCAGCAAGACCTACGGAGCCACCAACCCTGCGCTGACCGTATCGTACAGCGCCTTTGCCAACGGCGACACCGCAGCCAGTCTGACCACCCAGCCGACAGCCACCACGGCTGCCGTCACCGGCAGCCCTGCAGGCAGTTACACGACAACCGCCAGCGGCGGAGTCAGCAACAACTACAGCTTCAGCTACGTAACCGGAACGCTCACGGTCAATCCGGCGCCACTCACGATAACCGCCGATAACAAAACAAAAGTACAGGGGGCAGCAAACCCGGCACTTACGGTAACGTACAGCGCCTTTGCT
>JAYSLX010000047.1:0-2590 GCA_043725245.1 Geobacteraceae bacterium
TTAGGGGAGGAAGACTGACATGCAGAGAAAGATGCTGAAGAGCAAGATTCACCGTGCGACCGTAACCGGAGCAGACCTGCACTACGAGGGGAGCGTTACTATCGACCTGGACCTGATGGAGGCGGCTGATATCATTTCGTACGAGGCAGTGGCTATCTGGAATGTCACCAATGGCAGCCGTCTGGAAACCTACGCCATAGAAGGGGAACGGGGGTCCGGGGTTATATGCCTGAATGGTGCTGCCGCCCGTATGGTTGCGCCAAAGGACCTGGTGATAATCGCCAGCTTTGTTGACATGCCGAATCTGGAGGCGCTTAACCATGAGCCCAAACTCGTCTTTGTTGATGACAATAACCAGATGCTGCAGACACGCAAGGAAGTGGCAGGGCAGGGTGATTTGAAAAAAGTCGCCTGGTAATTTTTGGGTAGGGTGAGGCAAGCCTTCGCCAATTGGGGCCATTGATAAGGGCAAACGGGAATTTCCGTTTGCCCTTTTTCCGTCTGTTGCTACACTTGTGGTATGGAGACAACAATGAAGCTTATTGCTGGGGAGTATCTCTATAACCCCGGAACGCCACCCCTAAAGGGTGGTGCCGTGGCGGTCCGTGATGGCCGGATTGTTGAGGTCGGCACCCTTTCTGAGCTCAGGGCCGCTTATTCGGCGCCAATTATCGAGTATTCCAACTGCGTAATAATGCCGGGTATGGTCAATGCCCATACCCATCTGGAGCTTACCCATTTTCCGGCATGGAAGGTCCGTAAAGGGCTCGACTACGCTCCCCGGTCTTATGTCGATTGGGTCATACAGGTAATAAAGCTTCGACGGGGCTTGTCGCTGGAAGAAGTTACTCATTCGGTCAGTGAAGGGGTCAGATTATCCCAAGAGGCAGGCACAACGACCGTTGGTGAGATCCTGACCGATCTTTCGCTTCTGCCCCTCTACAGAGACCTGTGTCTCTCCGGAAGGGCCTATCTGGAAGCCATCGGCCATGATCCGCAATCCTGTTTCCAGCGGCGGGGTGAGATCGAACATGCGCTGACCACATTCGGCGATGACCGGCTTACTTCCGGAATCTCCCCCCATGCGCCGCACACCCTCTCCGGTACGTTTATGCGTGAGATCAAGGCGCTGGCGGAAGCGCACGGGGTGCCCACCATGATCCACCTCGCAGAATCAACCGAAGAACTTGATTTTTGCTACGATTCGACAGGCCCGATTGCCGAGCTCCTTTACCCCTTTGCCGGCTGGGAAGCTTTCCTGTCACCACCAAGACGAATGTCTCCTGTCGCCTACATCGATTCACTCGGTCTCCTGGGTCCGCAGACAACCGCTGTCCACTGTGCCCACGTGACGCCTGCAGATGTGTGCATACTGAGGGACCGCGGGGTTGCGGTGGTGCTCTGTCCGAGGAGCAATGAGCGACTGGCTGTCGGTTCTCCGCCGTTCATGCTTTTCAGGGGGGGGGGGATCCCTTTAGCCCTCGGCACCGACTCCCTTGCAAGCAACGATTCCCTCTCTCTGTGGGATGAAGTGCGATTTATGTATGAACAGCATCCCCGTCTCTTTTCACCTGATGAACTCCTGACCATGGCTACAGCTGGTGGTGCCCGTGCCCTGCATCTGCAGGACCGGGTCGGCTCCCTGGAGCATGGCAAGTTTGCCGACATTCAGGTTGTCAGGACAGCGGCGACATTTGAGCCAAATCTGATTCCAGCCATACTTGTCGAAGCAAGCGAACTTGCAGCTGTATATCATGCCGGAGAGCTTTTCAGCGCTTCTTAACCCCTTGCAGTCGCCTGTGCTCTCTGTTACTATCCAGCATCATGGGCGAAAAGCTGATAAGCAACAATAAGAAGGCCTACCACGAATATTTTATCGAGGAAAAGTTCGAAGGTGGCATTGTTCTGCAGGGGACCGAGGTAAAGTCGCTCCGTATGGGGAAAGTAAACATGGGCGATGCCTTCGCACTGGTGCGCGGCGGCGAGGTCTTTCTTCACAACCTCCATATTCCCCCCTATGATTTCGGCAACCGCGAGAATCACGATCCTGATCGGGCTCGCAAACTCCTCTTTCATAAAAAGGAGATCGGCAGGCTCTTCATAAAGACCCAGGAGCGCGGCTACTCGCTTGTCCCGTTGCGACTCTACTTCAAGGACGGGTTAGTGAAGGTGGAACTGGGGCTTGCCAAGGGGAAGAAACTCTACGACAAGCGCGATGATCTTAAGATGAAAGATCAGAATCGGGATATGGCACAAGCTCTCAAAGAGCGACATAAGGGGTAGATGTTTACATTGACCGTGGTTACATGGTAAATTGAACTATAAGGTAACGCAGCAGATGGACTTTTTCCGATTCAAGGATATGAGGATTCGCAAAAAGCTCCAGCTGCAAGGCTTGTGAATCCTGAGGAGTGAGTCGTACCTGCAAGGTACGTCGCAACGACGAGGGATGAGCGTAACACAGCAGATGGACTTTTTCCGAATCCGATATGGGGGTGTAAAGGTTTCGACGGGGGTAATAAGCAAAGGTTGCATGCCGAGGTCCGGGTGGCTCGTTAAACAATCCGGGGCGAATTAGACGCCGATAACT
>JAYSLX010000048.1:0-20804 GCA_043725245.1 Geobacteraceae bacterium
TTTTCCAGAGGCAAAAGTATTTATTAACCTCCACAAGTATGGTAACACATCATCCGCATCCATACCGATCGCACTTGATGAGGCACATAAAGTTGGAAAGATCAGGCCCGGGAACCTGCTCCTTCTCGACGCATTTGGTGGCGGGCTTACGTGGGCATCCGCATTGGTGCGCTGGTAGCGAGTGAAAGGATAAACAATTATGGCAAAACGTGCTTTTATCTTCCCGGGACAGGGATCTCAATATGCTGGTATGGGAAAGGATCTAGCGGAAAATTTCCAGTCGGCGCGCGAAGTATTTTCTGAGGCAGACGACGCCCTAGGTTTCAAGCTTTCCCAGCTTTGCTTCAATGGTCCGGAAGAGGACCTCAAGCTGACCACCAATACCCAGCCGGCTATATTGGCTGTGAGTGTGGCGGCCCTCCGAGTCCTCCAGTCAGAGAAGGGCTTGACTGCCGATTATCTGGCCGGTCATTCTCTCGGAGAGTATTCTGCACTGGTGGCCTCCGGGGCTCTGGCTTTCGCAGATGCTGTCAGGACAGTGCGTGCCCGCGGTGCCTTCATGCAGGAGGCTGTACCGGTAGGGACAGGCACCATGGCCGCCATTCTCGGTGTCGAACCAGCCGTGCTTGAGGAAATCTGCGCAGAGGCTGCTCAGGGTGAGGTGGTTTCTCCTGCCAACTTCAACTCACAAGGGCAGGTTGTCATTGCCGGTAATACTGCTGCCGTTCACAGGGCCATTGAGATTGCAAAGGGGCGTGGATTTCGCAAGGCGATGCTGTTGCCGGTAAGTGCTCCATTCCATTGCTCACTGATGATCCCTGCCGGGAAGCGCCTTGCAGATGCTCTGGCAAGTATTGTTCTTGGTCCGATGACCCTTCCCGTAGTCTCTAATGTTGAGGCAGAGCCTAACCACGATAGCGCCAGGATAAAGGAGCTTTTGGTCAGGCAGGTCAGTTCTCCTGTCCGTTGGGATGAGTCAGTTCGCAGGATGGTTTCACTTGGAGTAGAGAGTTTCGTGGAGATTGGCCCAGGTAAGGTCCTTTCTGGGCTTGTCAAGCGGATTGCTAAGGAGTCTGCAACAAGCAATGTGGAGGACTTGATCACCTTGCAAGCTCTCTGAATGTTTAGAAACAGATTATAGCGTTGTGAACAACAAGGAGTATGTTATGCCCAAAGGAAAGGTAGCAGTCATCACCGGTGCTTCACGAGGTATCGGTCGAAGCATAGCCCTTGCCCTTGCAACTAAAGGTGCCAAAATCGTAGCCGTTGATATCGATCTGGCAGCCACCGAGGCCGTGGTTGCCGAGCTCAAGCAACTTGAATTCGAGGCAGTTGCTGTTCAGGGTAATGTTACAGTTGCCGAGGATGCAGAAAATATGATCGTGGCCGCTGTGCAGGCATTCGGCAGGGTCGATATCCTGGTGAATAACGCCGGGATAACCCGTGATGGTCTTCTGCTCCGTATGAAGGAAGAGGATTGGGACGCCGTTCTGACCGTAAATCTGAAAGGTGCTTTCCTTTGTACACGTGCTGTTGCCAAGGTAATGACCAAGCAGCGTTCGGGACGGATCATCAACATAGCTTCGGTGGTTGGACAGATGGGGAATGCTGGTCAGGCCAATTACTGCGCCAGCAAGGCCGGCCTCATAGGGCTTACCAAGTCCAATGCCCGCGAGCTTGCCAAACGAAGCATTACCGTTAACGCAGTAGCACCCGGTTTTATCGCCACGGCCATGACCGACGCGCTGTCGGAAAAGGTCCGTGATGAACTCACCGCGCAGATCCCTCTGGAACGACTCGGTTCGCCTGAGGATATCGCCAATGCGGTACTCTTCCTGGCAGCTGAGGCGTCAGGTTACATCACAGGACAAGTCATCGCTGTAAATGGCGGCATGTATATGTAAAAACTCGTTTGCAATTTAAACGATTCGTGTTATGAAGCAAAGACACGCACACACACAGCCTGTAAAGGTACTACATTAACGGAGGTATGAGGAATGTCCACAATAGAAAAAAGGGTTAAGGAAATAGTCGCTGAGCAGCTTGGTGTCGATGAGACACAGGTAACCAACGAGGCATCGTTTATGGATGATCTTGGCGCGGATTCTCTTGATACCGTTGAGCTTGTAATGGCACTTGAAGAGGAGTTTGATATCGAGATCTCCGATGAGAACGCCGAGAAGATCCAGACCGTCCATGATGCGGTCGAATACATCACTGAGCATACCTAAAATTATCTCGAACGCATCATGGGGAAGACAACTTCCCCATTTTCACGGGTGCCCTACGTCGGCACCCTTTTAACTGGTATTCCAGGAGATGGAATCTATGAGACGAGTTGTGGTTACGGGGGTTGGTGTGATATCTCCTCTGGGGACCGGTAATGACAGGAACTGGGCGGCACTGACTTCGGGAAAGTCTGGAATTGCACAAATTACCCGTTTTGATGCCTCCGATTTTCCTGTGAGAATCGCCGGCGAGGTGAAAGATTTCAACCCCGAGAATTTTATTGATAAGAAAGAGGTCAAGAAAATGGACCTTTTCATTCAATATTCGTTGGCGGCTGCTCATTTTGCCATGAAGGATTCCGGGTTGGTCATCGATGAAGGCAACGCCGAGCGTGTCGGGGTTCTGGTGGGAGCCGGACTCGGAGGCCTGCCTACGATTGAGCGTTATCACCAGGCGTTGATGGACGGGGGATACAAAAAAATATCGCCTTTCTTTATTCCGATGTTAATCATCAACCTTGCGCCCGGCCACATTTCGATGAAGTATGGTGCCAAGGGTCCTAACATTTCATCAGTTTCCGCCTGTGCAACCGGCACGCATTCAATCGGAGATGCCTATCACATCATCAAGCGCGGTGATGCGGATGCCATGATTGCCGGTGGGACAGAATCGACCGTCACCCCTCTCGGTATCGGCGGTTTTGCGGTTATGAAGGCCCTCTCCTCACGCAATGACGATCCTACCGCTGCGTCGCGTCCCTTTGAGAAAAACAGGGATGGTTTCGTAATGGGTGAGGGAGCTGGTATTGTTGTTCTTGAAGAGTACGAAGCTGCTAAGAAACGTGGTGCAAAGATTTACGGCGAAGTGGTCGGCTACGGGCTTACCGGTGATGCATACCATCTGACAGCGCCCGCTCCTGGTGGTGAAGGTGCTGCACGTTGCATGAAGATGGCGCTGAAAGGTGCCGGGATAAACCCTGAGCAGGTAACCTACATCAACGCTCACGGCACCTCGACACCAATGAACGACCATTACGAGACCATGGCGATCAAGAGCACCTTTGGCGATCACGCAAAAAAGTTGATGGTCTCCTCCACAAAGTCGATGACGGGCCACCTTCTGGGCGCTGCAGGGGGTATTGAAGCGGCCTTCACACTGATGGCGATGGACAAGGGGGTTGTCCCTCCAACCATTAACTACCAGGAGCCGGATCCCGAGTGCGATCTTGACTACGTCCCAAATACTGCCCGCGATGCGAAGATCGAGTATGCCCTTAGTAATAACTTCGGTTTCGGCGGTACCAACGCCTGCATCCTATTCAAAAAGATATAGGAGAAGGGTATGAAGATTGCCATTGGAAGCGATCATGGTGGCTTTCCCCTCAAAGGGGTGATAGCTGCTTTACTTCGCAGCCGTTCCATGGAAGTGATTGACGTGGGGACCGATTCAGAAACTTCGGTAGATTACCCTGATTTCGGGGAAAAGGTAGCAAAGATAGTTGCAAGCGGCGAGGCTGACAGTGGAATAGTAATCTGTGGTACTGGCATAGGAATCTCCATAGCCGCTAACAAGGTGCCTGGAATACGTGCTGCTTTGGTGACCGACAGTTTTATGGCGCGGATGGCAAGAGAGCACAACAACGCAAATATTCTGGCACTTGGAGGAAGGGTTCTCAACCCTAACTCGGCCTGCGAAATGGTGACAGCCTGGCTGGATGCCGTTTTCGAAGGTGGCCGTCACCAGAGTCGGCTTGACAAAATTACCCGACTGGAACGCGAATTCTGCAGTAAGTAAAACCCGTTTTTTGGTTTTTAATTTCATTTAAGGGGACATATCCAGTTCTGCCCCCCATTCTTACAGCACGGGACGTCAGGTCCCGTTTGCTTTTTCCCATTATGTATACAAGGAGTGAGCAGATGTCGATTCTCGATCAGTTTGACCCGGAGATTTCGAATGCCATAAGACTTGAGACGGAGCGGCAGGAGTTCAATCTTGAGCTTATCGCTTCGGAAAACTTTGTTTCTGAGGCGGTACTGGAGGCCCAGGGATCAGTTCTTACGAACAAGTATGCTGAAGGGTATCCCGGAAAGCGTTACTATGGTGGCTGTCACCATGTTGACGTGGTAGAACAATTGGCGATCGACCGTGCAAAGGAGATCTTCGGGGCAGACCATGTAAATGTCCAGCCCCATTCCGGTTCCCAGGCCAACATGGCAGTCTATTTCGCTGCCTGCAAGCCGGGGGATACCATCCTTGGGATGAATCTCTCCCATGGCGGGCATCTGACACATGGGAGCCCGGTAAATTTTTCAGGTCGCTTCTTCAATATTGTACCCTACGGAGTGACCCAGGAGAGTCAGACTATCGACTATGCCGAGGTCGAGCGCCTTGCGGTCGAGCACAAACCTAAGATGATTGTTGTCGGCGCCAGCGCATATCCCCGTATCATCGATTTTGCAGCTTTCAGGACTATTGCCGATAAGGTTGGTGCCGTGGTCATGGTGGACATGGCCCATATTGCCGGGCTGGTAGCTGCCGGACTCCACCCGAGCCCTGTCCAGCATGCAGAATTCGTCACTACTACCACCCACAAGACCCTTCGCGGCCCACGTGGCGGGATGATCCTCTGTCGCGAGGAGTTTG
This sequence comes from Geobacteraceae bacterium, assembly GCA_043725245.1. Lineage (GTDB taxonomy): Bacteria > Desulfobacterota > Desulfuromonadia > Geobacterales > DSM-12255 > Geoanaerobacter. Next base: position 4,873 of record JAYSLX010000048.1, read on the forward strand.
CCAAAGTCCTTAATTCGCAGATTTTCCCAGGTATTCAGGGTGGGCCGTTGATGCATGCCATTGCTGCTAAAGCGGTTGCCTTCAAGGAGGCCATGCAACCCGAGTTCAAGGCTTATCAGCATCAGATATTAAAGAATGCCAAGGCACTCTCTGAGGCATTGGTCAAGAAAGGTTTCAAGCTCACCAGTGGCGGCACGGATAATCACCTTATGCTGATCGATTTCAGCGGCACCGACATTACCGGAAAGCTTGCAGAAGAAGCCCTAGACAAAGCAGGCATTACGGTCAACAAGAATACGGTTCCTTTTGAAACCCGTTCACCATTCGTTACCTCCGGTATCCGGATTGGTACCCCTGCCGCAACAACCCACGGTCTTAAAGAGCCTGAGATGGAACTGGTCGCCGGTTTTATTGCGGAGGTGCTGTCCGATCCTTCCAATGAGGCAAAGCTCAATGCCGTCAAGGATCGGGTAAACGGACTCATGAAGCGTTTCCCTCTGTATCTGAATCGGCTGCGTTAGGGATTGCGGTGTCTATTCACGAGTTGCCATGTCCAACCTGTCGCCGTCCGGTAATCCTGGCATCCAATCCGGACAGGCCATTCTGCAGCGAACGCTGTCGACTGATCGACCTGGGTGCCTGGGCCTCTGAAGAGTACAGGATGCCTGGCGGTTCCTCAACCCTGCTGAATGCCGATACCGATGAACTGTTAGAGGAATAACAGCCCTTTCAGATATGCGAGGAGTGCACATGTCCGACATCCGTCTCCGTTTTGCCCCAAGCCCAACCGGTTTCCTTCACATAGGAGGGGCACGGACCGCGCTCTTTAACTGGCTTCTAGCAAGGAAGCTCAACGGAACCTTCATTCTCAGGATAGAGGATACTGACGTTGCTCGCTCAACCCAGGAATCTGTGGATGCTATTCTTCAGGGAATGGAGTGGCTTGGCCTTGATTGGGATGAGGGGCCTTTCTACCAGTCGGACAATTTTCCTCTCTATGCTGAGCACATCAAGAATCTCCTGGAGACCGGCAAGGCATATCGTTGTTACTGCACATCAGTGGAGCTTGAGGCTAAAAGGGAAGCGGCATTGAAGGATGGGCGCAAGCCCAAATATGACGGCACATGCCGCAATCTTGTTGATCACCCTTCTGACAAGCCGTCAGTCGTCCGATTTCAGGCACCGCAGGAAGGGTGCACTGTCTTCAATGATCTGATCAAGGGCACTATCTCCTTTAACAATGATGAGCTGGACGATCTTATCATCCAGCGCTCGGACGGGACCCCAACTTACAATTTTGTCGTGGTGGTTGACGATGCCTCTATGGGTATTACCACAGTTATTCGCGGCGATGATCACGTCAACAATACACCCCGCCAGATACTGCTCTACGATGCCTTGGGATATAAAATCCCACAGTTTGCGCATGTTCCCATGATCCTTGGAAGCGATAAAACACGTCTATCAAAGCGACACGGTGCCACCAGCGTCATGTCGTATCGAGACATGGGGTTCCTGCCGGAGGCGATGGTCAACTACTTGGTCCGGCTCGGCTGGAGCCACGGCGACGACGAGATATTCAGCCGTGACGAACTGGTCGAGAAGTTCTCCATAGAGGATGTGGGAAGGTCAGCCGGCGTCTTCAATCCCGACAAGCTTCTTTGGCTGAACGCCCACTACATAAAGACCGGCGATCCTGAGCGTCTGGCCGATCTCCTTGTCCCGTTCCTTAAGGAGCGCGGGGTGGACTCCGGCTCAGGCCCATCACTACCTGCTGTTGTGAAAACGCTTCAGGAAAGAAGCCGAACCATGCTTGAGATGGCTGATGGCGCCCTTTTCTACTATCAGACCGAATACCAGTTCGATGAGGAGGCCGCAGCAAAATTTCTGACTCCGGAAACCGCGCCCATACTTTTGGAGTTGAGGTGCAGACTGGCTGGACTGGAGACATTCGACGTTGCGGAGATAGGCGCTACGTTCAAGCAGCTCTGTGTTGATCTTGGGATCAAGCTTCCACAGGTTGCCCAACCGTCGAGGGTTGCCCTTTCGGGGAAAACCGCTGCTCCAGGCATCTTCGAAGTAATTGAAACCCTTGGTGCCGCGGAAACAGTGCGTCGTCTGGATCGTGCTATCATTCAATCCGGGAAATAACGTATATGGCCTGACATGAATAATACCCTCAAATTCAGGATTGCCTTTTTTTCCTTCATTTTCCTGTTCATCCTTATCTTCTCGCTGTCGGCAATGGAGATAGCCGAGGACCGTCGGGACAATATAAATACGCTGGTCCTGCGTGCGAAGAGCATCGGCAGTTCCATGTCCAGCTATGTAGAGAAGGTGGTAGGGCTTGGCCTGGAACTGAAAGATGTGGCAGGGATCTCTGAAAAATGCCGCGAACTGGTTGCCAGTAACCCGGAGATCACCTACTGCATAGTTACCGACCCATCAGGGCGCAAGCTCTTCCTCAATGATCCAATCTTTCTTCACCTCCAACTTGACGATATTCAACGGACAATTACCACCAATAATCGTCGCCAAATTCACATAATAGGAACTTCTAACAAGTATTATGAGACTGTGACCACTGTAAACGGGTTTGATGGCAAAGCTGCAGCCCAGATCCACGTCGGTTTCCCTGTCGAAAATGTGAATACAAGGTTCAAGGCCAAGATCATACGATCCGTTTTCGTTCTTGTTATTGCTCTGCTGGGCTCCTTCTCGTTCCTGGTTGTATTTGTGAACCGGAGTATTCTGAACCCGATATCTGCATTGCTTACCGGTGTTAAGAAAATTGCCCTGGGTTCATTCGATACCCGGATTGAGGAAGTTCCGGTCTACGAGTTTAACCAGCTGGCCAAGAACATAAATTTTATGTCTGAATCCCTGATGAACCGCGATGAGGAGATTCAACGCAACTACCGTGAACTGGCAGGTACCCACGAGGCACTTCAGGCATCGTATCGCAAGCTTGAGAGCCTTAGTCAGGAACTGGAGCGATCGGAGCAGCTTTATAAGTCCCTTATGGAAGATTCCGGGGACGCCATAGTGGTTATCAGCAGTGATGAAGTAGTCAGAATGCTTAATAAAATGGCTGAGGAACTTTTCGGGTACTCTGCGCATGAAGTGGCAGGACTCCCATTCACCAAACTTCTTCTTCTGCTCAACGCGGAGAATATCCCCAGGATTCACGGCATATTCCGTAAGGCACTTTCAGGTGAGCACCTTAGTGACGAGATTCAGTTCACCAGAAAAGAGGGGGATACTGTTCTGGTCAGGGTCAACCTGAGCTCCAGCCAGAGCGGTAATCAGCTCCTGGTACAGCTTACCTTCCGTGACATAACCAAGGAGCGTGAAACCCTCCTTAATATGGGTAAGAGTGCTGCCGATCTGGCTCGTCTCAACAAGATGAAGGACTCCTTTCTCGGGCTTGCATCACATGAACTCAAGACGCCACTGACCGTTATCATGGGCTATACTGAGCTGATCTTGTCCGATATGGCCGATCAGGTCGACAAGACTGTTCTTGAAATGGTAGAAAACATATCCAACGCAGCAGTTCGTCTCGACAACATCGTGAAGGATATGGTTGATGTCTCCATGATTGACGAGAAGAGGCTTCGACTCAGACTTGAAGATATCAATATAAACCGCCTGGCAGAGGAGGCAATCACCGAGTTGCGTTTCTTCTTTACCATGCGGAAGCAGGAACTGATTCTCAATCTGGATGAATCGATCCCTCCAATCAGGGGTGACAGTACACGTCTTATCCAGCTTCTATCGAATGTTCTCGGTAATGCGATCAAATTCACTCCCGACGGAGGCAGGATCACCGTCTCAACCTCGGCAAAATTTCTTGTGTGTCACCGGCAGTCGGAGATGAGCAGTGCAGCCCATAGGGCGGCAGCAATAGGCAAAGAGCATCACCTTTACGTGGAGATTACCGTTGCTGACACAGGGATCGGCATTGATCGTGATGATCAAGTGAGAATCTTCGAGAAATTTTACGAGGCAGGTAAGATTGAAGAGCACAGCTCGGGCAAGGTTGCCTTTAAGGCCAAGGGAGCCGGCCTGGGTCTGGCAATTGCCAAGGGTATAGCGGAGATGCACGGAGGCGAGATATGGGTGGAATCAGCCGGATTCAATCAGGAGGAATTTTCAGGGTCAACCTTCCACATACTGCTACCACTCAATCCGCTTACGGTAGATGCAACCCTTGAGTACGTTAACATCATCTGATAAGGAACTAGCGTGGCATTAATTCCTTGTTACCTGAAGATTTTTGCCCACACCATCGGGAGAGATGTACCTCCCGAGATCCGGAGATATGATTCTTGAAGCTCTGTCTTCTCGCAAGCGGCAGTAAAGGCAACTCGATTTATGTCGAGTCCGGCGGAACACGCCTTCTGGTTGATGCAGGATGCTCCGGACGCGAAATCTGCCAGCGTCTTGCCTGTATTGGGGTCGATCCGGCGACCTTGGACGCAATCCTTGTAAGCCACGAACATGGCGATCATGTGAGCGGAGTAGGGACACTCGCCCGCCGCCTGAAGATTCCTGTTATGATCAGTTATCCGACGCTGGCCGCAAGCAGGAAGCTCTTCAGTAAAACCTGCCTGATTGAATTCGAATCCGGCTACTCGTTCACATTCCATGATCTGCATATCGACCCCTTTCCGATAACTCATGATGCCTCAGACCCTGTAGGTTTTATAATTGAGAGTAACGAGGGGAGGGTAGGGGTGGCAACAGACCTGGGGATTGCCACAAGGCTGGTCAAGGAGAAGCTGAAAGGATGCCGGGCTCTTGTGGTCGAGACCAACCATGATGAGGAGATGCTCCTGAACGGGCCATATCCCTGGCATCTTAAACAACGGATAAGATCTCGACATGGTCATCTGTCCAACTCCGAGTCCGTGGAGCTGCTCGAAGAGATTCTGCATGAGGGATTGGAAGGACTTTTTCTCGCCCATCTCTCCGAAGTGAACAACGATCCTCAGCTTCCCTTTACTGCGGTGAGCAATCTGCTGGAAAGAAGAAACCGCTGCGCTCCCTCCCTGATCGTCGGCAATCAGTATCAAACAAGTCAACTGCTTGAACTAAACTAGAGAGAGAAAGGCTACAAAATGATCGAACGTTACACTCGCCCGGAAATGGCCCGCATCTGGACCCCTGAAAACCGTTACCAGAAGTGGCTGGATATCGAGATCTATGCCTGTGAGGCACATGCCGAGCTGGGCAATATCCCAAAAGATGCAGTCGAGAGGATCAAGTCCAAGGCAAAATTCGACGTTGCCCGGATCGACGAGATCGAGCTGACCGTCAAGCATGACGTGATAGCCTTTCTCACCTCCTTGTCCGACTACATCGGTGACGACTCCCGCTTTGTCCACCTTGGACTGACCTCCTCTGATGTCCTTGACACCTCCTTTGCCATGCTTCTGGACGAGGCGTCAGGCCTTATTATCTCCGATATCGGCAAGCTTATGGAGGTCATAAAGAAGCGGGCCATGGAGCATAGAATGACCCCGATGATCGGGCGCTCTCACGGTATTCACGCCGAACCGATTACCTTCGGTATCAAGATGGCTCTCTGGTACGACGAGATGCGTCGCAACCTTCGCAGGATGGAGGCGGCTCGCGAGACTATTGCCTATGGCAAGATATCCGGCGCAGTCGGCACCTTTGCCAATATCGATCCCAAAGTCGAGGAGTTCGTCTGCAGGAAGGCCGGGTTGAAGCCGGCACCCTGCTCGACTCAGGTGATACAGCGTGACCGACATGCAGAGTTCTTCTCTGTCCTGGCCGTGGTCGCCTCCTCCATTGAAAAGTTTGCCGTGGAGATCCGACATATGCAGCGTACCGAGGTTCTGGAGGTCGAGGAGTTCTTCAGTAAGGGTCAGAAGGGCTCATCCGCCATGCCGCACAAGCGGAACCCGATCCTGTCCGAGAATCTGACCGGCCTGGCCCGTCTGATCCGCGGTTATGCGGTTTCGGCCATGGAGAACGTTGCGCTCTGGCATGAACGCGACATATCCCACTCCTCAGTGGAACGGGTCATCGGACCTGATGCCACCATACTCATCGACTTCATGCTTAACCGTTGCATCGGTCTGATTGAGAACCTGGTGGTCTACCCGGAGAACATGCTTAAAAACCTGAACCAGATGGGTGGGCTGTACAACTCCCAGAGGGTGCTGCTTAAACTCGCGGGTGCCGGGGCATCGCGCGAGCGCTCCTACGAGCTGGTACAGCGGAACGCGATGAAGGTCTGGGAGCAGAAAAAGGACCTGCTGGAAGAGCTTCTGAACGACACCGATGTGCGGGCTCTCCTCTCGGAAGAAAATATCCGCGATGCATTCGATCTGCAGTACCATCTGAAACATGTCGATACCATCTTCACGAGGGTCTTCGGTGGATAGTCTCCTGGATTTTTACCGCATTCAGGAGACTGACAGTCTGTATCTCTATTGGATGAAAGAGATCCTTATCTCGGTTCTGATTTTCACCCTGTTCTGGGTGGCTTCAAGGATTGTTCGTTGGTTGCTCATCAACTGGGGGCCGCGATTTACCTCTTTCACGGCAACGGATCTGGATGATCGGATACTCCAGAAAATTACGCCGCCGGTATCGCTACTGGTGGTCTTTTCAGGGCTCTATTATGCCGTCAGGTACCTGCCACTGCCGGAGAAGGTTCATGTTGCCGCTTCTGGCGCCGTCTTCATTGTCAACATGACGATCCTCACTAATATCGCCTGCCGGACAACAGATGAAATTCTGGAGTGGTATGCCGGACGCATTGCCCAGCGTCACGGTGATGGAGTCGATCGACAGGTGATACCTCTGCTGGAGAAACTGGTCACCATATTCCTGATCGGAACCGCTCTAATAATTGTCCTAAAACACTTCAACTATGATATTCTTTCACTGGTTACCGCCTTGGGTGTAGGCTCCCTGGCCGTCGGCTTAGCGGCCAAGGATACCCTTGCAAACATGATCTCGGGGTTTACCCTGATGATTGACCGGCCGTTCAGGATCGGCGACCGGATTCAGCTCAAGGATGGGAACTGGGGGGACGTGAGCGACATAGGTCTTCGTACTACCAAAATTAAGACTCTGGACAATACTCTGCTAATCATCCCCAACTCCGACCTTTGTAACAGTACGGTCATAAACCAGGCATTTCCTGATGTTCGCGCCAAGGGGCGGGTGGCTATTGGCGTTGCATACGGGAGCGACGTGGATAAGGTTAAGAGAACCCTGGTTGCCGCTGCGCTTGAAGTCCCGGATATCCTCCGCGAACCTCCCCCAGAGGCCTTCTTCACGGCTTTCGGAGATAGTTCGCTTCAGATGGCCCTCTTCTTCTGGGTGGATGACTACACAAAGCTCTTCCCTGTTACCGACAAGATTAATTCACTCATAATCAGGCGGTTTGACGAGGCCGGGATCGACGTACCGTTCCCTACCCGGACACTCTACCTGCACAAGGAATGATAATGGCCCACCGTATAGAAATTGCCCTGAAGGAGACCGTTCGCGATGCCCGTGGCGAGCGGGTGAAGAATGAGATTCTTCATTTCATCCATCTCCCTGTGGAGCACGTTCGGACCATAGATGTCTATACAGTCGATGCTGACCTTTCCCGTGATCTTCTGGAGCAGGCTGCGAGCGGACCTTTCTGCGACCCGGTGATTCAGTCGTGGACCCTCGACAGACCGCATGGAGCTGATTTCGACTATGCAGTCGAGGTCGGCTTCAGGCCGGGAGTAACTGACAACGTTGGTCGTACGGCTCGCGAGGCTGTAGAGTACCTGACCGGTCGCACATTTGCCCCCGGTGAAGGGGTTTACCACTCGGTACAGTATCTGGTAAAGGGGGGTCTGACTCTTGTTGACATGGGAAAGATTGCAACCGGTCTCCTCTGTAATACACTTATCCAGCGTTACACGATTCTTTCAGCTCCTGAATTCGCAGCCAGGAGAGGCTTCCCGGCATACGTCCCAAAGGTGACCGGCGAGACAAGGGCCGAAGTTTGTGAGGTCGATCTCGAACTACCCGATGAGGAGCTGATGCGGATCAGCAGGGAAGGGGTTCTGGCCCTGACCCTTGAAGAGATGAAGATCATACAGGCCCATTATCGCGATCCAGACCTGCTCCTGGAGCGCCGCAAAATGGGGCTGGGGAGTAAGCCGACCGATGTGGAGCTGGAGTGTCTGGCCCAGACCTGGTCCGAGCACTGCAAGCACAAGATTTTTGCCGGCACGGTACAGTACGAGGATGAGAACGGCAACAGACAGGAGATCAGGTCGCTTTTCAAGAGTTTCATCCAGAGGACCACGAAGGATGTGCGCGAAAAACTCGGTGACAAGGACTTTTGCCTGTCGGTCTTCAAGGACAATGCCGGGGTCATCAGGTTCAATGACAGCCACTCACTTGTCTTCAAGGTCGAGACCCACAATTCGCCTTCGGCACTTGATCCCTACGGTGGGGCGCTCACAGGCATCGTCGGTGTCAACCGCGACCCATTCGGGACAGGCAAGGGTGCCAGGCTGATTTTCAATACCGATGTCTTCTGCTTTGCGGACCCGTTCTTTGACAAGCCGCTCCCATCGCGCCTGCTTCATCCTCGCCGCATCTATGAAGGGGTGGTTGAGGGGGTGGAGCATGGAGGAAACAAGAGTGGCATACCGACGGTCAATGGTTCTCTGGTATTTGACGAGCGATTCTGCGGCAAGCCTCTGGTGTTCTGCGGCACGGCCGGCATCATGCCGGCTGAGTTAGGTGGTGAGCCGAGCCATGAGAAGTCAATTGAGCCGGGTGACCTGATCGTCATGACCGGTGGTCGCATTGGAAAAGACGGCATTCACGGCGCAACCTTCTCCTCAGAGGAATTAAACGAGAACTCGCCTGTCACGGCGGTGCAGATCGGCGACCCGATCACCCAGAAACGGATGTTCGATTTCCTGCTCCGTGCTCGTGACAAGGGGCTCTACCGATTCATCACCGACAATGGAGCAGGGGGCCTCTCCTCCTCCATTGGCGAGATGTCGGGTGAATGTGGCGGTTGCCGGATGGACCTTGCCAGGGCGCCGCTTAAATACCCCGGTCTCAATCCATGGGAAATACTCATTTCAGAGGCCCAGGAACGGATGAGCCTGGCCGTTCCTCCCGAGAAGATCGACGAATTCATGAACATGGCGAAACGGTTTGCTGTTGAGGCGACCGTCCTTGGGGAATTCACCGACTCCGGCATATTCCATATTCTCTACAACGACCGGACCGTTGCCTATATCCCGATGGAGTTCATGCACGAGGGGCTTCCTCCGATGCAGCTTCCGGCAAAATGGATTCCGCCTCGACACGAAGAACCTGTCATCGAGACCAAGGGAGATTACACGGCTGACCTGATCGCACTTCTCTCATCCCTCAATGTCTGCTCGAAGGAATCTGTTGTAAGGCGTTATGATCACGAGGTTCAGGGGGGTTCGGTGGTCAAGCCCTTTACCGGTATTGATAATGACGGGCCTTCCGATGCGGCGGTTGTCCGGCCGATCCTCGACTCCTTCGAGGGGGTGGTGGTTGCCCACGGCATCTGTCCCCGCTATTCGGATATCGATACGTATCACATGACCGCCAATGCCATTGACGAGGCCCTTCGCAATTACGTGGCAGTCGGTGGATCTCTCGATCTGGTGGCAGGACTCGACAACTTCTGCTGGTGCGATCCGGTTTTATCCGAGAAAACCCCTGACGGACCATACAAGATGGCACAGCTTGTACGCTCAAACCAGGCGCTCTATGATGTCTGCATGGAGTACAACCTGCCGCTGATCTCGGGCAAGGACTCCATGAAGAACGACTTTTACGACGGGACAACCAAGATATCGATCCCGCCGACGCTCCTCTTCTCGGTTATCGGTAAAATCGATGATGCCCGCAAGGCCGTTACCATGGATGTCAAGCGCCCCGGCGACATCGTATACCTGCTGGGCAAGACCGGAGATGAGCTGGGTGGCTCTGAATTCCTTGCTCTGAAAGGTTTTGTCGGTAATTGTCTGCCGCAGGTCGACCCGGCAAAGGCCTATTGCCGTTACAAGGCCTACCATAAGGCTGCGATGTCTGGAACAGTGGCTTCGTGTCATGATCTTTCCGACGGTGGGCTGGCTGTGGCTGCAGCAGAATCAGCCTTTGCCGGAGGCTTCGGGATAACACTCGACCTCTCCCAAGTTCTGTGGAAGGGTGAGCAGGCAGATAAAACCGACGTGGCCCTGCTCTTCAGTGAATCGGCTTCACGTCATCTGGTAACGGTAAGACCGGAACATCGGGACGAGTTCGAAGAAATCATGAGCGGCAACTGCTTCTCCTCTATCGGTAAGGTGACCCAAGGTGCATGTTTGACCATAGCCGGCCTGAACGGCACCTGCCTGGTCAGCTCAGGGCTCGCCGAGTTGAAGGAAGCGTGGCAGAAAACCTTGAGGGACCTGTAAAATGGCACATACGACACGGGCAATTGTAATAACCGGCAACGGAACCAACTGCGAGGTAGAGGCGGCTCACGCCTGCCGCCTTGGCGGATTCGACGAGGCAGTGATTGCCCACATAGCTGAGATTCTTTCCGGTGAAATCCGCTTGGATGACTTCCATTTCCTCAATCTGACCGGTGGTTTTCTTGACGGTGACGATCTGGGAAGCGCCAAAGCTCAGGCCAACAGGCTAAAGCATGCAGACATTTCCGGCACCGGAGAAAAGCTGGTAGATCAGTTTATTCGCTTTATCGGAGACGGTAAGCTGATACTGGGGGTCTGCAACGGTTTTCAGCTGATGGTCAAGATGGGGATACTCCCCGGCTTTGATGGTGACTATCTGTCACAGAAAGCAACATTGACTTTCAATGACTGTGGCAGGTTTCAGGACCGGTGGTGCTACCTGAAGACAGACCCCTCATCTCCATCCGTATTCACACAAGGTATTGAGCAGGGGATCTATCTCCCCGTACGCCACGGCGAAGGGAAGTTTCTCTGCGACACCTCCGGCACACTCGACAGAATCGAGATGAACCATCTTGCAAGCCTGAAGTATTCCGGTCCGGATTATGCCCTGCCGGCCACAGAATTTCCGTTAAATCCCAATGGTTCACAGAATTCAATCGCAGCTCTCTGCGACTCAACCGGTCGCCTGATGGGGCTCATGCCTCATCCGGAGGCCTTTGTTCACTACACCCAGCATCCCCGCTGGACCCGTGAGGAGTTACCGGAAGATGGGGATGGGCTTATCATGTATCGAAACGCTGCTGAGTATGTTCGGAAAAACTTGGTCTAATGCCAAGTAACGCGAAGAAAGGCTCAAGATGAACTTTTCCAGGCCAGAAGAAGAATGTGGTATTTTCGGCATCTACAACCACCGCGAGGCTTCCAACCTTACCTACCTGGGGCTGTATGCCCTTCAGCATCGCGGTCAGGAGTCGTGCGGTATCGTCTCCTCGGATGGCCAGCGTCTTTTCTCCCATAAAAGCATGGGACTGGTCGCAGATGTGTTCGGCAACCCGGAAATATTCCGACACGTCCCAGGTGACGCTGCCATTGGCCACGTCCGCTACTCCACTACCGGTGACTCGGTCAACAAGAACATTCAGCCGATACTTGTCAACTACTCCCGTGGATCAATTGCCGTGGCCCACAACGGAAACATCGTCAACTCTCAATACATCCGCGCCGAACTTGAAGCCTGGGGATCCATATTCCAGACTACCATGGATACCGAAATAATCGTCCATCTCCTGGCAGCTTCAAAGGCCGCGACCCTGGAAGAGAGGGTGGTGGAGGCGCTCAAACGGATCGAGGGGGCATATTGTCTTCTCTTTATCACCGAAACCCGGATGGTTGCCGTCCGTGATCCACACGGTTTCCGCCCGCTCTGCCTTGGAAAACTCGGAGAATCTTATGTTGTTGCATCTGAAAGCTGCGCTCTTGACCTTATCGAGGCCGAGTTCATCCGCGAGATAGAGCCGGGTGAGATGATAGTCATTGGACGCGGCGGATTGACCTCCCACTTCCCGTTCAAAAAGGTAGATCCGTCTCCCTGTATCTTCGAGCATGTTTACTTTGCCCGTCCTGACTCGTTCATATTCGGTCGAAACGTATATCAGGTAAGAAAGGCCCTTGGGCGTCAGCTGGCTCGTGAACATCCGGTGGACGCAGATGTGGTTATTCCGGTGCCCGACTCCGGTATGCCTGCTGCCATGGGGTATGCGGAGGAGTCAGGGATTCGCTTTGAGATGGGGCTGATCCGCAACCACTACGTAGGGCGAACCTTTATCGAGCCTGCCCAGTCGATCCGGCACTTCGGTGTAAAGATAAAACTTAACCCTGTCCGCGAGGTCCTTAAGGGTAAGCGAGTTGTGGTTATTGACGACTCCATTGTCCGAGGCACAACATCACGCAAGATCGTCAAAATGGTCAGACAGGCCGGGGCAAGCGAGGTCCACATGCGGATATCGTCGCCCCCCACCAGCTATCCTTGCTACTACGGGATCGACACACCCAACCGCAAGGAGCTGATATCTTCCTCGCACACCCTGGAGGAGATACGACGCTATATCACGGCCGACTCCCTTGGTTACCTCTCTCGAGAGGGGCTGCTTTCGGCTGCTGGAGGTGAAGACAGGGCCTGCTGCCACGCCTGTTTCTCCGGTGAATACCCAATCGGTTTCCCACGTCTTGGCCCTGAGCCACAACTTGACCTATTCGAAAAGGAGCATGAGAGATGACCGATCGCGAACGCCTTAAGCAGATAATAATGGAGCTTTCCTACGAGAAGCGCAGGGTCACCCTGGCATCCGGGCGGGAGAGTGATTTCTATTTCGACGGAAAACAGACAACACTGCATTCTGAAGGCGGATTCCTGGTGGGTAAGCTCTTTTATCAGGCAGCCAGAGAGTTTCCAGGTGTGCAGGCCGTTGGCGGCATCACCCTCGGAGCTGATCCCATTGCCACTGCCACTTCTATTGCCGCTCTTCTGGACGGCAACCCTTTACATGCCTTTATCATACGGAAGGAACCAAAGGGCCATGGCACCGGCCAGTGGTTGGAGGGGAGGAAGAACCTCCCTAAAGGCACAAAGGTAGTCATTGTCGAGGATGTGGTAACAACCGGAGGTTCGTCCATGAAGGCCGTGAAACGTGCTGAAGAGGAAGGGCTGACAGTTCTCGGTATTGTCTCACTCGTTGACCGGGAAGAGGGTGGCAGGGAGAACATCGAGAAGGAAGGGTATATCCTGAAGGCGATCTTTGGCAGGACTGAACTGACTGGAGAGTAGCGAGACAACCGCTGGGAGAGCTTCTGGAAAGGCGGCGAATTATTGGCGCCTTTCCTTATTTATGAAACCATTACTTGAAGAAATTATGACTGGTTACGCTCGTCTCCTTGCCGAGGTCGATGGCTGGTATACCCGCTGCAGAAAAGCCTATCCGGATGAGATTCGCTGCAGGGAGGCGTGCTCTGAATGTTGCCGGAGCCTCTTCGACATCACCCTGGTGGATGCCTGGTATCTGCGTCTCGGGTTCGCGGGGCTCCCCGAACCGGTGCGGCGTAAGATCATTGCAAAGGCTGAGGCCCGGCTGGCAGGGCTTCAGGGCTCATGGCCCGAACTGGAGCCGCCTTATCTTCTCAACCATCGCCCGGAAGGAGAGTGGGCGCTGCTCATGCCTGAGGACGATGAAACCCCCTGTGTACTGCTGGGGGAGGATGGACGCTGCCTGGTATACGATTACCGACCCATGACCTGCAGGCTGCATGGCCTGCCGCTTGTGGATCAGGACGGGACGGTCATGCACGATGAGTGGTGCACCTTGAATTTCCCGAACTGTTCACCGTTGGAGCTGGATGGGGTGCGAGCTGAATTCACCCGGATGTTCAGGGAAGAAGTCGCGCTTTTTCGGAGGCTTGAATCGGTGATCCTCAAGAAGAGGTTCAGAGAGCTGGACACCTTCATTCCGCTGGCGCTGCTGGTGGATTATGAGGGATTTGGCTGGGAAAAGTGGGTAAGGGACTTGAAATACACGGATTCCATCGGATAATAACAATAAAGCAGCTCTAGAATTGGATCACCAGTCACTGCTCTTCACTATTACCCTTCTCCCTTCGACCGTTAGTCTCCCCTCGGCAAAGAGCTGGATCGCGTCTGGATATATCAGGTGCTCCTCCTTGTGGATTCGCTGAGAGAGGGACTCTTCAGTGTCGCCTTCAAGTACCGGAACCACGGACTGGATAATTATCGGTCCGGTATCACAGCCTGCATCGACGAAATGCACAGTGCAGCCGCTCACCTTGACCCCGTACTCTATAGCCTGCTTCTGGGCGTCCAGGCCGGGGAAGGCAGGGAGCAGGGCCGGGTGGATGTTCATGATCCGGTTTGAGAAGGCGTCGATGATGGTTGGGGTGAGAATACGCATGAAACCGGCCAGAATTACCAGCTCGACTCCATGTTCCCTGAGAGCGGCAACCAGAGCCGAGTCGTACGCTTCACGATTTGCGTACTCCTTGTGGTTCAGGTGAATTGCAGGGATGCCGTGCTTTCTCGCCCGTTCCAGGGCAAAGGCATCGGCCTTGTTGCTGATAACACACGCAACGGATGCAGGGAGAGCCCCTGACTCAATCCGGTCGATGATCGCCTGCAGGTTGGTTCCGTTCCCTGAGACCAGTACCCCAAGAGCAACCGCCTTTCCATTGTTCCCCACGCTAGCCATTGAACTCAACACACTCTTTCCCGGCTTCACATTTTGCCACTTCACCGATAATAAAGGCCTTTTCCGAGAGTCCCGAGAGTCGGATAAGGATCTCCTCAGTCTCTTTTTCAGGGACGGCGAGGACCATCCCTATTCCGCAGTTGAAAGTGCGGAATAGCTCTTCGTTACTGATACCACCCGCATCCTGTAAAAACCGGAATATAGCCGGAACTTCCCATGATTTAGGGTCAATAATCGCCTTACTGCTATGGGGAAGCACCCTGGGGATGTTCTCAAGCAGTCCGCCACCGGTAATGTGGGCGATGCCGTTTATATGGAAGTCTCGCAGCAGGTTGAGAATCGATTTGACATAAATTCTTGTGGGGGTTAGGAGCTCTTCTGCAACGGTGCGGCCGAGACCCGGAAGTTGACTGTCAATGCCGAGCCCGAGCTTTTCAAAGATAACCTTGCGGGCAAGGGCGAAGCCGTTACTGTGCAGGCCGCTTGATGCAATCCCTATGAGGTTGTCTCCGACAGTTATGGATGAACCGTCGATGATATTATCACGTTCAACGACCCCTACGCTAAAGCCTGCAATGTCGTATTCGCCTTCGGAGTAAAAACCTGGCATCTCTGCGGTTTCCCCTCCGATCAGTGCACAGCCTGCCTGTACGCATCCTGCCGAGATCCCCTTTACGACCTGAGCGGCCTTTTCAGGCTGGAGGTGGCCTGTTGCCAGATAATCGAGGAAAAAGAGCGGTTCAGCCCCCTGAACCACGATGTCGTTTACGCACATAGCCACCAGGTCGATTCCGACGGTGTCGTGCCGGTCGGCCATGAAGGCGATCTTCAGCTTTGTCCCGACTCCATCGGTTCCGGCAACCAGGACAGGGCTCTTGTACTTGCTTGCATTCAAAGAAAAGAGCCCACCGAAACCACCGATGTCGGCGATTACCTCGGGGCGGGTGGTGGCCTTTACCAGCGGCTTGATCATCTTAACAAAAGTGTTGCCGGCATCGATGTCAACACCGGCGTCCTTGTAGGTCACTCCCATATTTATTCACGGCTCCTATCAGTTCGTTTTCGCATCCAAATTCATAAACCATCGGGGGGAAAAAGTCAAACCGATTATGGCGTTAAAAAATGTTTGCATGGCGCTGTATGATCGCCTATGATGCGGCGAATGACGCGGCATGACGAGATCACTATCTGC
>JAYSLX010000049.1:0-4796 GCA_043725245.1 Geobacteraceae bacterium
GTATACGACGAAAATCAAGGTTTCCATAACGGGCAACTTTGCACCCGCGGTCGTTGGGGATATCAGTTTGTAAATAGCGAGAAACGTCTTACCTCACCGATGGTGCGCAAAAATGGCCGTCTTGAACCAGCCACATGGGATGAGGCACTGGGACTGGTTGCAAAACGTCTGAATGAAGCCAAGGGTAGCCCGGATTCTCTTGCTGCGCTGGTGACTCCGCGACTTGCGAATGAGGAGCTGGTCTCTTTTAAGAAGCTTTTTAAGGAAGCTCTAGGTTGTGACAACATAGACCATTCAGGCGCCTATGCTCATGAAGCTCTGACCGCGGGCGCCAAGGAAAGTCTCGGCTATCCGGGATCGCCTTCGGTAATTGCAGATATACAGAACACGAAACTTCTCCTGGTCGTAAAGACCGACGCCTATGAAACGCACCCGGTACTCGGGTTTGAGATCAACCTTGCCGTTAAGCTTAAGGGTGTGGCCCTTCGGATTGTATCGGACAAAAAAGGAAAGCTTTCAAAGTTGCCGGGAGCCAAGACATACGTACACAAGCCGGGCAGTGAACTGCTTCTCTTAAACGCGATTGCAAAGGTTATCCTCGACGAAAACCTGCATGATGCCACAGCGGCTCAGTCAACAGGCGGATTTGTTTCATGGCAGAAAAGCCTGGAAAGTTGCAGTGTCGATCAAGCGGCAATAGAGTGCGGCCTTACAGCAGAAGATGTCAAGACCCTCGCATCTGATTACGCAAAGGCAGAGAAGGCCCTGATCATTCTCCCGACAGGTATGGGCTATCCAGGCCATGGAAAGGCGCTTGCCCAGGCTGTGATAAACCTGGCATTGCTTACTGGAAGAAATGGCAAGGAAGGTTGCGGAGTCCTAATCCTCGGAGAGAAGAACAACAGCCAGGGTGCAGCAGATCTAGCGATCCACCCGACTTCGGGAGGGAAGAATGCGCAGGCAATCCTCGCAGGTTGCGCCGCCGGAACAATCAAGACATTACTGATAGCCGGCGAGAACCCGGTAGTCTCTTACCCGAATCGTAAAATGGTTGAAGGCGCTCTGGATAAGGTGGAGTTTCTGGTGGTTCAGGAACTGTTCATGACCGCAACAGCTGCAAAGGCTCATGTTGTACTGCCTGTCTGTTCATTTGCGGAAAAGAGAGGAACCTTTACCAGTGTAGGCGGGGCTGTACAGCGACTTAATCTTGCCGTCAAGCCGGTAGGGGCCTCCAGAAGCGATTTTGAAGTGTTTAATGCACTGCATCAAGCCGTAACAGGTCAGCCTGCATTTTCAACTATCGATGCTGCATTCCAGGAAATCGCATCTACGGTCCCCGGATATGCAGGTCTGACTCATGAAAGCCTCGGTGACGCCGGTGCAATCAGGACGGTATCGGGAACGCCCACTTTTGTACCGGTGGTCCCGGCAGTTGCAGAGTCAGGGGACGGCAAGCTGGCCCTCGTAACCGGTAGCGCTCTAAATCACTCCGGCACACTTTCACTCTATGGGGAAGGGCCGATGCTGGTTTGTCCTGAAGGATACCTGGAGCTGAACAGAGCCGATGCGAAAACTTTTTCAGTGAAAGATGGCGAGATGGTAACCGTAAAGTCTGTCACAGGAGAGGTTAGGCTCAAGGCAAAAGTCGGCTCACGCGTGCCCCAGGGTGTAGTGTTTGCGCCCTATCACTTTGCCGATGCATCCATCAACAATGTGACAAGCGGTAGTGCCGTCACGTGGGTCAGCATAGGGAAGTAAAATATATATCGTCAGTTTTTACTACTAGCGAGAAGGGGAAGAAGAGCACATGGGATACGAACTGTTCGGACTACCAATGATCTACTACATAGCAATGATATTGAAGGTTCTCGTGGTATTCTTGTTCGTACTGCTTACCGTGGCATATGCAACCTATGCCGAGAGGAAGATTATCGGCCACATGCAGGTTCGCTTCGGCCCGATGCGTACCGGATGGCACGGCCTTCTGCAGCCGATTGCGGATGGTATCAAGCTCTTCTTCAAGGAGGAAATTGTTCCTTCCCAATCTGACAAGTTTGCCTTTCTCCTTGCGCCTATCATTGCGCTGATACCAGCTTTTATAGGATTCGCCGTAATTCCGTTTGGCGATACCATTACGGTGATGGGCTACAAGATCCCGCTGCAGATAGCAGCTTTCTGGGATCAGGGCGCAGACAAGATTGTCGACTTGAACGTTGGCGTTCTCTATATCCTTGCACTTGCCTCAGTCGGTGTCTATGGAATCGTGCTTGCCGGATGGGCCTCTAACAGCAAATACTCTCTGCTCGGCGGGTTACGCGCCTCAGCACAGATGATCTCGTATGAACTGGCTGCAGGACTCGCCATTATCTCGGTCTTCATGATGTCTGAATCGTTGTCTCTCCAGAAAATTGTTGCCGACCAGGCTGGGTATGGCTGGTATGCGTTCAAGCAGCCTCTGGCATTCATACTCTTCTTCATCTGCTCTCTTGCTGAGATCAACCGGACTCCGTTTGACCTTCCGGAGGCTGAAACAGAATTGGTATCCGGTTTCTGTACAGAGTATTCAAGTATGAAGTATGCAATGTTCTTTATGGCTGAATATGCAAATATGATAACCGTCTGCGCCGTTACCACAACGTTATTCCTCGGCGGCTGGCACGGCCCCGGCTTCCTGCCAGGCTGGTGCTGGTTCATTGCCAAGGTTTACTTCCTGATTTTTACCTGCATGTGGATACGTGCTACCTACCCGCGCTATCGCTATGATCAGCTGATGCGACTCGGTTGGAAGGTGTTTCTGCCGCTGACCCTGCTGAATATCGTGGTAACGGGCCTCATAGCCCGCTAAGCACCAACTTCACGGAAGAGGATATCCGCCATGATAATGCCGTTGATTAATGGTCTCAAAATCACATTCATGCATCTTTTCAAGAAGCCGGTTACCTTGCAGTATCCGGATGAGCGACCGAATGTTGTCCCCAATTACCGTGGTTTGCATGCCCTGAATGTATCGCATAACAAGGCAAAATGTGTTGCCTGCTATTTGTGCCCTACTGTATGCCCGGCTAAGTGCATTACGGTGGAAGCGGGGGAGGATGCCAATCACGACAAGTACGCTTCGGTGTATGAAATTGACCTGCTTCGCTGCATCTTCTGCGGATATTGTGTTGAAGCCTGTCCCGTGGATGCAATTAGGATGACGCAAACCTTCGAGCTGGCTAGCTACAAGCGCGAGGACTTCATCTATAACAAGGAATCCCTGTTAGAAAAGAAATAAAGGAGCAGCAATGGAAACCTTATTCTTTACCCTTGTGGCAGCGGCTACTGTCCTATTCGGTCTCCTGGTAGTGACGTGCCGCAACCCTATCAACAGCGCGCTTGCGCTGATCATGACCTTCTTTTGTATTGCGACGCTGTACGTTACTCTTGATGCTCCCTTTATGGCAGCCATACAAGTGATCGTATATGCAGGAGCCATCATGGTCTTGATTGTTTTCGTGATAATGCTCCTCAATATCCGCGCAGAGACAGGGAAGCGCACCACCCATGCGGGAGTGATCGGCACTGTGGTGGGTTTCCTGGTGCTGTTCCTGACTTTCAGCTTCCTTAACAACAGCACCTTGACGGGAGTTCACGGGCAACTGAATACTGAAATTATCAACAAGGTCGGCAATACTGAATTGATCGGTCGGGCGATGTACACAGACTTCCTGCTTCCGTTCGAGATAACCTCGATCTTGCTGCTGGTCGCTATTATTGGTGCTGTGATCCTTACCAAAAAGAAAATATAACGTAACAGGGGTGACGAGATGCTTTCACTGCACAGCTATCTGCTACTAAGCGCAATATTGTTCTCCATCGGGACCGTTGGGGTTCTAGTTCGACGCAACGCCATCGTTATCTTTATGTGCGTCGAACTTATGTTGAATTCCGTTAACCTTACATTTATTGCCTTTTCAAAGTACCTCGGCAACATCGATGGTCAGATATTTGTCTTCTTCGTCATGACGGTTGCCGCTGCCGAAGCGGCTGTGGGCCTTGCGCTAATGATCGCTTTCTATAAGAATCGCGAGTCGATCGATGTCGAGGACCTAAACCTGATGAAGTGGTAGCCACGGGCACGCAATTCAAGGAATCATTTCACTCAAGGAGTCCGGAATGTTTGACAATGTATGGCTCATACCACTGTTTCCCCTGATCGGTTTTCTGGTCAACGGCCTTTTGGGCAAAAAGATCAAGAACGAGACAGTCATCGGAATTATCGGCGCTGGTACGGTTCTCTGTTCGTTCATAGTCGCTGTTATGACGTTCATCCGTCTAACCGGGATGCCATTAGAGGAACGGATACACGACGTGAAGATCTTCACCTGGATCAAGTCAGGCAACTTCCAGGCGGACATCGCTTTTCTGATAGATCCCCTCTCATGCGTAATGCTTCTCATCGTTACCGGGGTCGGCTTCCTAATTCACGTCTATTCAATAGGTTACATGCATGGAGAAGAAGGGTTTTACAGGTTCTTTGCATACCTGAACCTCTTCATGTTCTCAATGCTCCTGTTGGTGATGGGCAACAACCTCCTGTTAATGTTTGTCGGCTGGGAAGGTGTTGGTCTCTGCTCCTATCTGCTGATTGGATATTACTTCCATAAGAAATCGGCGGGTGATGCAGGCAAGAAGGCATTCGTAATGAACAGGGTAGGCGACTTCGGCTTCCTGCTTGGTCTCTTTACACTTTACTGGTACCTTGGGCAGAATCACGGCATCTGGACAATTCAGTTCACTGAATTGGCCAAATCGGC
>JAYSLX010000050.1:0-5068 GCA_043725245.1 Geobacteraceae bacterium
GGTGTAGTGTTATAAGGCAATACAGAGAATGCATTATAACATATCTATACGTAATTGCTTAGCTTTTTATACAACAAGGCTTAAGTCAATGACATTGTAATTAACCTTTCAGTCTCGTTCCATAAACGCATGAAAGGCCGCCCGGTTTCCCGCGCGGCCTTTATTTTATGTATCGAGTGAAATCAATTCTGCAACGGCACAGCAAAAAACTCCATATGCAAGGCTTGCGAAATCTGAGGAACGAGTCGTAGCCGGAAGCTACGTCGCAGTGACGAAGATTGAGCGTAACGCAGCAGATGAACTTTTGGCGAAGCCGATAAACTACTCCACAAAGCTCTTAAGCTTCTTTGCCCTGCTGGGGTGTCGCAGCTTGCGCAGCGCCTTGTCCTCGATCTGACGGATCCGCTCCCTGGTCACCTCAAAATCCTGGCCAACCTCCTCAAGGGTGTGGTCGCTCTTCTCACCAATGCCGAAACGCATCCGAAGAACCTTTTCCTCGCGCGGTGTCAGCGTTGAAAGCACCCTTGCAGTCTGCTCGGAGAGATTGGCCTTGATAACAGCCTCCAGAGGCGAAACGACCCCCTTGTCCTCGATGAAATCGCCAAGGTGTGAATCCTCTTCTTCGCCAATTGGAGTTTCAAGAGAAATTGGCTCCTTGGCTATCTTCAGAACCTTCCGTACCTTGTCCAGGGGAAGCTGCATCCGCTCGGCAATTTCCTCTGGAGATGGCTCCCGCCCGATCTCCTGAACCAGCTGGCGACTGGTACGTATAAGCTTATTGATGGTCTCGATCATATGGACCGGGATCCGGATGGTCCTAGCCTGGTCCGCAATGGCGCGGGTTATCGCCTGCCTGATCCACCAGGTGGCGTAGGTTGAAAATTTGTAGCCACGCTGGTACTCGAACTTGTCCACAGCCTTCATCAGGCCGATGTTCCCCTCCTGGATCAGGTCGAGGAACTGAAGCCCGCGGTTAGTGTACTTCTTGGCAATGGATACCACAAGCCTCAAGTTAGCCTCAACCAGCTCCGACTTGGCAAGTTTGGCCTTATGCTCCCCCTGGTCGATTGCCTTGATTGCGCTTGCCAGCTCATTGGCATGGAATCCTGACTCCTGTTCCACCTTTTTGAGCTTTCGGCCGACCCCTTTCAGCCGCTTCTCCAGCTTCTGGGCGTCTTCAAGTGTCATTCCGAGCTTTTTAAGCCCCTTCTTCTCCCCGTCGGCATCCTTAGCCATCTTTTCGAACAGCTTATTCAAATCGTTAGATGTTATCCCACCGGCTTCCAGCTCAATCTCGGCAACCTCGCGGGTGATGGTCTCTACCTTTGACGCAAGCTCCTTTAGACGATGGGCGATTTTTTCGATATGACGATCTCTCATTCGGAGCGACCTGACCATCTCAGCCAGCTTCTTTTTGTGTTCCTGCTGCTCTGCAAGAATCTTGTTGCGGGCTGCTGCGGGAAGGCTCCCTTCAAGCTGGAGGGCAATCGCCTCCATCGTTACGTCGAGTTCCTTGATCCCGTCAATGATCGAGAGAAGTCTGATCTGATGAACATCTTCCTGCTCTTCCTCATCCTCCTGCTCCTCCTCATCGACCTCCTTGCTGATCTCAGCAGGCAGGATCTGCAGCTTCCTGAGTCGGTCTCCCAGAGAAAGGATCTCCTTCACGGTAATTGGTGTATTGAGGATGACGCTCGCCACATCACGCTCGCCATCTTCGATCCGCTTGGCGATCTCTACCTCACCTTCACGGGTAAGGAGCGAAACGGAACCCATCTCTCGCAGGTACATACGAACCGGATCGCTGGTTCTCCCCAGAGCGCCAGGCTCGAATTCCTGTTCCTCCTGCTCCCCCTCAATTTCCTCTTCCTCTTCAAGGCCGAGCTTTACTTTGGGGATCTTAACCTTCTGAACAGAGTCGACGATTTCTATATCCATCTCGCCGAACATGCTCATGACATCGTCGATCTGTTCGGACGAGACTATGTCCGGAGGGAGGAGGTCATTCACCTCATCGTAGGTGAGAAACCCCTTCTCCTTCCCAAGGTCGATAAGCTGCTTCATCTCTTCCATGTTCTTCTTGGCCATGCCTACCTCGAACTGTTGTCAGTATATCTATAATAATTGCGATTTCATATTTCGCAAGGAGTCGATTTCTTCAAGCAACTCGCAGTAACGGGGAGAATCAGGCTCGATCCGCGCCAGTTCTCGCGCCAGCTCCTTCAGATCTTTGAGAGGTCCGCGCTCAAGTGCTGCGCAGCACTGGTCGAAAGCCTTGTGAGGGTCTATCCCTTCAAGGTGGGCATCATCCACAAAGAGGGCAGTCATCCTGGGATTACCCCCTGCAGCAACTGTCCGCTCCAGCAGTACTGCCAGATCAACGGTTCCATGGTGCTTGCTCTCAGCAATAATGGCTTCGGCAAGCGGCACCAGCTGTTCGGGCAGAAGCCTTATAAGTTCACTCTCTGCTGCCCTGGCAGCAAGATCGGGATATATAGCGATAAGCGCCAGCAGCATCTCAGCAGATCCAGAGCCGGTTTTCTGCCGCTCCATTTGAGGTGACGGTGCCGCTCCCCGCTCTAAACCCTGAAGCCCGGCTTCTCGTCGGAGTTCTGCGTCGTCGATCCCCAGGACGCGGCCAACCTCGCTGACGTACAGACGCCGCTGTATACGATCTTTGATCAGACGAAGATTGGGGAGTATCGCAGCCAGTATCCGGCGCTTCCCCTCGATGGTTCCAGCATCACCTTTGGCAAGGAGTTGGCGCAGATAATATTCTATGACCGGTCGGGCCTTGGCAAGCAGCTGGGCAAACGCATCAGGTCCCTCCCGCTTGACATAACTATCTGGATCGTCACCTTCCGGCAGTTCTATAACCGACGTCGATACAGCCTCAGGAAGCAGCAGTTCCATGGCCTTGATCGTCGCCTTCTGCCCGGCGCCATCAGCATCGAACAAGGTATAGAACCTGTCTGCATAGCGCCGTAGGAGTTTCACGTGATCCTGGGTCAGTGCCGTGCCACAGGTGGCAACAACCTCTTTCACCCCAGCCTGGTAAAGGGAGAGGTGATCAAAATACCCCTCAACTACAATCGCTGCGCCCTTTTCACGTATGGCTTGCTTGGCCAGATCAAGACCGAACAGGACATCACCCTTGTGGTAAATGGGTGATTCAGGTGAATTTATGTATTTCGGGAGCGAATCGTCCAGCACCCTGCCGCCAAAGGCGATGGGTCGGCCATGAAAATCCGCGATGGTGAAAAGCAAACGGTTGCGGAAGATGTCATAGTAGCCTCCACCCTCTCGATGTCGCGCCAGTCCAAGCTTCTCCACCTGATCTAGCGGAACCTTCCGTCGTTCCAGGTAGCGGCAAAGGGCATCCCACCTTCCAGGTGCAAATCCGAGTCGGTATGCCTCGGCGGTTGCCATATCCACCCCACGCCTGGCAAGGTATTGGCGGCAGGGCTCCCCTTCTTCTCCGGAGAGTAGCAATGAACGGTAGAACTGAGATGCCAGTTCCGTTATGCGGTAAAACTCCTCGCGCTCGTCACGGCGCTGCTGCTCCCTCGGAGAGAGCGGTCGTTCCTCAATAAAGACTCCTGCCCTCTTGGCCAGAAACTTAACAGCCTCGGGGAATGCAAGCCCCTCGATCATTTCTATGAACTTGAACGCGTTACCGCCGACCCCGCAACCGAAGCAGTGAAATATGCCGCGGCCTGGGTTTACATTGAAGGATGGGGTCTTCTCGCCATGAAAAGGACAGAGCCCCTGGTAATTGGCCCCAGCCTTCTTGAGACTGACATAGTCTGAGACCACATCGAGAATCGTTACCCGCTCGCGAACCTCGCGAATTGTCTCTTCGGGTATCATCAGCGCCGATTTCCCCTCACATGTTGAACCTTTGTATCAGCGACGCTCATTTTGAGTGGCAGAGCGATGCCTCCCCTCCCAGCCGGCTATCATGTCTCGTCCAGCCTGGGCCAATGTGCGAGACATCGACGATGACTGCAGATAACCCTTAACCTTTGCCGGAACCGGCCCTGTTGTACCCAGTGCCAGGAACATACAGAGCAAAAAAGCTCCCTGCAGGAGGCCGATGATTATCCCTCCAAAACGGTTGAGCCACCCTAGCAGCATGATCTTGAACATTACGGTAAGCAAATGGCCGGCAAAGAAAAAGAGAAGCCCCAGAACCAGGTAGATAAGGAGAAAAGCTAGTGATGCCGCAACAGCATGAGGCAGCTTGATAAATGCAATAAGCGCAGCGGCAACAGAACTGTAGTACGTGAATGCCGCCCAGGCTCCGGCAACGACGCCAAGAAGGGCACAGACCTCTCTGACGAACCCCTTCATGAACCCTTTGACAGCACAGGCTACGAGGATACTCCAGAGAAGAATGTCAAGAAGAGAAGCCCAGTGCATTCAATAAATATCCATAAAAAAGAAAAAGCAGGGGCGATCTGTATGATCCACCCCCACCTCGTCTTTCTCCGTATATAGATGTCGTCGGGAATCCCTGACGACCACGGCGGTCAGCCTAACAACTGCTTAACCACTTCGCTGACCATTTTGCCATCCGCAGATCCTGTGACATGCGGTCTAAGGGCCTTCATGGCCATCCCCATATCCTTGCCACCTTGTGCGCCACATTCGGCGATAACCTTGGCGGCCAGCTCAACTATCTCCTCGCGGGTAAGTTGACGGGGGAGAAACCCAAGCAGAATATCAAGCTCACGTTCCTCTTTTTCAACCAGATCCTGTCTGCCCGCTTCACCGAACATCCTGATCGATTCGCGGCGCTGCTTGACCAGCGAAGCAATCACCTCACTGATACCTGCATCGTCCAAAACCAGCTTCTGGTCGATCTCCCTGTTCTTCACCACGGAACGAACGAGACGGATCGCTGAGAGCCTGAGAGCATCCTTGGCCCGCATTGCATCCTTCATCTCATCGCTCAACCTGTCCCGCAGCGACATCGTAGATTACTCCATCATCTTGCGCTGCTTCTTAAGCGCACGCTTACGGGCCGCAATGGTTTTCTTCTTCCGCTTGATACTCGGCTTCTCGA
>JAYSLX010000051.1:0-3611 GCA_043725245.1 Geobacteraceae bacterium
GGCTCCTACTGCGGCTGTCTTGTCTCTATCGTTCATGACTCCCTCCTTTGCTTTTATTGGTCATCTATAGTGTAACGGAAAATTCGCGATTGAAAACCACTTACGGCATTTCCGCTTTCAGCCCCTCGAGTACAGCCTTGACTTCGGCAACCATCTCTTCGGCCTGTGGTGAGGTCTCGTAGCGTAGGTACAGCTGCAGATATTTTATGGCGTCTTTGACCCGCTCCTCATCCATGTAGAGGCTGCCGAGGGTCAGATAGGCCAGGGTGAACTCCGGGTCGAGCCGTATCGACTCAAGGCACTCTTTTTCAGCCTCATCTAACTCTTCAAGATCGTAATAAAGCTCTCCAAGATTGAAGTGGGCGGCCGCATCCGCAGGGTCGATCTCAACCCCCTTCCTGAAGGCGGCAATCGCCTTCTCCTTTTCTCCTAATCCGTACCAGGCATCACCAAGCGCGTTATAAGCGAAGACATTGTCAGGTTCGATCTCAAGAGCCTCCTGGTAGGCCTTTATGGCATCATCAACACGCTCCATCTTGCTGTAAACAAGCCCGATGTTCACATAGGCATCCGCGTTTTTCGGATCTATGACGGTGACCCGTTTGTACTGGTGAATCGCTTCCTTGTGATCCCCCTTTTCAAAATAGAGGTCCCCAAGTGCTACGAGCGCATCGGTGTCATCAGGCGAGATCGAAAGACAACGCTCCAGAGACTTTACAGCCTCGTCTGTCTTGCCTGCATCCGCCAGGGCCTCGCCAAGGTAGTAATGCCCGTCTTGTCGCTCAGGCTCAAGCTCTATGCAACGTTTAAACTCCTGCAACGCCCCACCGCTGTCGCCTGTCTCTGACAGCGATATCCCTTTTGCCAGATGTTCTTCAAAAGTGGCACCCATAATAATCGTCTCCCTTTCATCGTTTCAGGTGGCGGAACTATAACAGAATTAGCTGCATAACGCTACCAAATGGGTTGACATATTTTCCCATAATTATTGACCTTACTTTCGTTTTGCGTTAGTATTCCAATTATGATTGCCTCGTTCTACAACAACGAAAGCAGAAAAATCTGGGAAGGAGAATTTTCCCGGCGTCTCCCGTCCCAGATACAGGCCGTGGCGAGACGCAAGCTGCGAATGTTAAACAACGCCCACCGGATCGACGACCTTCGCATTCCTCCACAGAACCGGCTGGAAAAACTCTCCGGCGACCGTGAAGGACAATGGAGTATACGAATCAACGAGCAGTGGCGAGTCCGCTTTGTTCGGAACGACGGGACAGCCAGCAGAGTCGAGATATGCGACTATCATTGAGGTGACACTATGAATAGACTTCCCAATATCCATCCCGGCGAAATCCTTCGGGAAGAATTCCTGATCCCGATGGGAATCAGCCAGTACCGTCTGGCAAAAGAGATCGCGGTTCCGGAGCCAAGAATCTCCGCCATATGTAACGGTAAGCGCGCCATTACGGCTGACACCGCAGTACGGCTTGCGAGGTTTTTCGGTACCAGTGCCGGTTTCTGGCTCGGCCTTCAGGCCGATTACGATACAGAGGAAATAGAAAATTCAGAGTCGGAGAGTCTGTCAGCGATTCATAGGTGGGACGTTAGCTGCTCTCACGCCTGACATAACGGTGTGGGAAATTACACGCCATCTTTTCAAGCGGAATCATTTTTCTGGGTGGGTAACCGGCAATCTCGCGGGCAATCTTGAAGACGATCTCCTTCTTCTCTTCGCCCAGCCAGATGCCGTCTTCCTCTTTAAGCATCTTGTCGATCTCAGGCTCGTGGGCAAAGCGGCTGTCAAGCTGGATCAGCCGCTCTATCTTTGCGAAGGAGAAGGTCTTGAGCTTGTCCCCATCGCGGGCAACGAGATACCAGATTCCCTTGTTGTTGATCAGTTTGAACGGGGCGACAGCAGTGTAGGATTTGTTCCCTTCACCTTTTACGTAATCGAAAGAGACATGGCAGCGGGCGACGATAGCCCGCTCCAATTGGCGGAAAACATCTTCTTTGCCTGCAAGATCTTCGTAGTTGTGCCCTTTGACCAGTAGCGCCGACTGAATACGGCTATCGAATCAATTCAAGTGCTACACCCGCTTGGAACTCAGGCTGAAAGCCTAAGTTTCATTACAAAATCACACCCCAAGGAGGGAACTATAAAACGTCATAACACATAAATATCCTTAATCCACTACACTTTCTACTGACTTCAGATATACTGTTTGCATTAACAGCATCACAGGAAACCATCCATGTTGCACGAAAACGAAACCATAGGCCTGCGAACACTGGAAGACATCAGTGCCCTCATCATCCACTCGCACGACCTGCACGAGACACTGGACAACATAGTGAACCTTGTGGCCAGACGGATGAATACCGACGTCTGCTCCATCTACCTCCTTGAAGACGACGGCGAAACCCTTAAGCTTCAGGCAACAAAAGGGCTATCCAAAAGCTCCATCGGCAAGATTACCATGAATATCTCCGAGGGTCTGACTGGTCTGGTGGTGGAACAGCGCGGCGTCGTAAATATTGAGAACGCACCCGGTCATCCCCGATACAAGTATTTCAGAGGAACCCGCGAAGAGAAGTTTACCTCGTTCCTTGGAATCCCGCTCTTTGAGCGTAAGACCCCGGTAGGGGTCATTGTCGTCCAGACCAGGGAGTCACGCAACTTCATCCCTCACGAAATCAGCACACTAGCGACCATCGCCTACCAGATATCCAGCATCGTAGTCAACGCCAAACTGCTCGACTCGATTCGCACCAAGGAAGAAGAGCGGGCCTTCTTTGAGAAGGCACTGGCTCTTGCGCAAAAGGAGGCAGTCGAACGTGATCGAATTGCGGAACGAAGCGGCAAGGGCCAGCGACAGTCACTGACCGGATCTGCAGCTTCTCCAGGGTTCAGTTGGGGAAAACTGTATATTCTCAAGCGCAAGGGGGCAGAAAGCGGGAGTCGGAGTGCAACCAAAATCCTGCCGAAGGCAGAGGAGCGTAAACGCTTCCTGGTGGCAATTGAAAAGGTAAAGATCCAAACCATCTACATGGAGAAAAGGGTAGCAGCTACACTCTCCAAGGAAGACGCAGCCATCTTCCACACCCATCTTATGATCCTGGAGGACCGTGGGGTCATCGGAAGAATTATGGAGGCGATCGACAGCGACTGCGGTGCTGTCGAGGCTGTGGAAAAGGTAATCGAACACTATGTGGCAGCCTTCTCCCAGATGGAGGACCCCTACTTGCGGCAGCGCTCGGCAGATATGATGGACATAGGCCGGCGGCTGATCGGATGCATGGAGGGGAAAGATACCCGTTCAAGGCTGCGCGATAAGAGGATCATCGTAGCGGACGACATCCTCCCATCGGATATGGCAACTCTTAACACAGACAGGGTTATCGGAATCATTACCGAAAAAGGTGATGTCAATTCACATGCAGCCATCATGGCACGCTCACTTGGCATCCCGGCAGTGCTCGGCATCGACGGACTGCTCAAAAAAATAGGGGCCAGAGACGAGGTGATCATCGACGGCACCTCCGGGCATATCTATATAAACCCTGACGCCCGTATCAAAACCGAATACGAGAGGTTGCAGCGGGACCACAGCCAA
>JAYSLX010000052.1:0-4005 GCA_043725245.1 Geobacteraceae bacterium
CTGTCCCCTCCTTGAGTGAAAGATAGACCAAGCCGGAATCGGTCTTAACCGCACCTTTCTCCCTGGCTGACTTGTCTATAAACTCTTTGCCGGCGGCCGCCAGCTTCTCCCCCTGGGTCTTTCGGCGAACCCGGGCCAACTCCTGAACCTTGTCATTGTAGGCCTTTAGATCGACTTCAGGTTTCTTGCCGGTGCCGGCATCCGTAAGCCCCTGCTTCACGAACTCCAACTCGGCCGGGGTCAGGTTAAAGACCGCAATCGACTTGGAAACGATCAAGCCAATGGCATAAAGAGTTTTCTGATCGTCTGTCCTTGAGATCTCCACGGCCAATGCCGGCGTAGATAGCATGATAATAAGTATTGCGATAATGAGTCGTTGCATCTTCTCCCCCATTTCATATTGGGCAATCAGAGATTTGCAGATTGCCTATATAAGTGTCTCCAGCAAACCAGCTTGTATATTTAGCACGGAACATACCAATAAAAAATAAGCTATATAATTTAATATCTTCAAAAGGTTATGGAACATTACAATAATGAGCTGAAGGATTAGTGCAACAGAAATTGCAGCTGAGACCACACTTTTAGCAATTCATTAGAGGAAAATAGGATAATTACAGATGTAAAGCTTTGTTGCATTAGCAACAATTGTTTCACAACAATCAAAGATCACCATAAAAACCTTGGGGGGCAGGGTGCGAATTATCAAACAACCGTCTGATAAACAGTACATCAACTAAACGAAACCACAAGAGAGGATTTGATGAGAGATGTGACGACAAACAAAAAGCGCGACCAAAGCCACGCCTTTTCATGTTTAATCGATATTCCCCGCAGGTCCTGAGCAGATACCTTACAAACGGGAACGGAATGCAACGTGCTGCACTGCTGAGCTATCGTGCGAAACTCACCCGTGCGAAGCGACGTTTCCCGACCTGCAGCACATAAACCCCAGAAGCGGTCAGCTCCAGGTTCTCATCGGAAACCTTCTCCCCATTAACTTTTACTCCGCCCTGCTGAATTGCCCGACGGCCCTCGCTGTTTGAAGTCACTACACCGGCCTTTGCCAGGATCTTACAGAGAAGCATGGTTGCCCCTTCCGGCTCCAGTATGAATTCCGGCATCTCATCCGGCGTAAGGTTGTCCCGGTAGCGCTTCACGAAGTGCTCTTCTGCCTGTGCGGCAGCAGCTGCACCGTGATAACGGGCGACGATCTCACGTCCCAACTGTTTTTTCGCCTCCATGGGATGAATTTCGTGGGATTTGAGTCCTTTCCTAAGATCTTCGATCTCGGCAAGGGTCTGGTCGGAAAGGAGCTCATAGTAACGGAGCATCAGTTCGTCGGAAACAGACATCACCTTGCCGAAGATCTCGTCGGCAGGTTCATTAATGCCGATATAGTTTCCAAGAGACTTTGACATCTTGTTGACGCCGTCAAGCCCCTCAAGAAGCGGCATGGTTATGACCGATTGCGGCCGTTGCCCCCATTCGCGCTGCAACTCGCGGCCGACCAGGAGGTTGAACTTCTGGTCGGTCCCTCCCAACTCCACGTCAGCCTTGAGCGCCACAGAATCATAACCCTGAATGAGTGGATAGAGGAATTCATGGATACTGATCGGCATTTGGGTGGCGTAGCGCTTGCCGAAATCGTCCCGCTCCAGCATCCTCGCTACGGTGTAGTGGGCCGCCAGGCCAATCAGCTCTGTTGCGGTCATGGCCCCGAGCCATTCGGAGTTAAAGACGACCTTCGTCTTCTCCGGGTCAAGGATCTTGAAGACCTGTTCTTTGTAACTCTCTGCGTTCTTGAGGACATCCTCACGGGTGAGGGCCTTGCGGGTTTCGGACTTGCCGGTGGGGTCACCGATCATGCCGGTGAAGTCGCCGATCAGGAAACAGACCTCGTGGCCAAGCTGCTGGAACTGACGCAGTTTGTGGAGAAGAACCGTGTGGCCCAGATGCAGGTCAGGTGCGGTCGGGTCGAATCCAGCCTTTATCCTGAGCGGAACGCCGGACTCCAAGGATTTAGAAAGCTTCTCCTCCAGCTCCTTCTCCAGCAGGATCTCCACTGCACCGCGTTTGATTACTTCCATCTGTTCGGCAACTGTCATCGCTTCCCCCAACTATTCCTAAGTCGCATTTAATCAAAAGCGTCAGACACTTACCGCAAAGCCGCAAAGGACGCAAAAAATGTCAACGTCTAAAGATTTGAACCTTTGGTTATAACCCATTAATATGTTTTGTTTTTGATTCTCTTTGCGTTCTTTGCGTCTAAGCGGTTCCAATATTTTTCCAGCTTAATCAATATCAACCGCAGGCCAGGTTGACCCGCTCGATGGCAAGCGCCCTGCCACTCACTTCATCCACCTCGATCACCACGCCGTTAAGCCTGATGTCCTTCTTGGCCACCTCGAACTTGGTCGGGCGCTGCGTGAGAAACTTACGTATCGGTTCATCCTTGCGTACCCCGATGACCGACTCGAAGGCGCCTGTCATGCCTGCATCGGTGAGATAGGCGGTCCCTTCCGTCAGGATTCTCTCATCTGCTGTCTGTACATGGGTATGGGTACCGATCACCGCACTGACCCGTCCATCCAGGTACCAGCCGAGTGACGACTTCTCTGATGTTGCCTCGGCATGAAAATCGACCAGAATGACCGGTGTCTCCTGACGTAACCGCTCCACCTCGCGGTCTGCTGTCCGGAAAGGGCAGTCGAGGTTGTTCATAAAGACCCGACCTTCAAGATTTATCACCCCGACCTTTAACCCTCCGGCGGTTTTTATGACGGCACTCCCCTGTCCCGGAGTACCAGGAGGGTAGTTGGCAGGACGGATCAGCCTTTCCTCACGTGTTATGTACTCCAGGGCATCTTTTTTGTCCCAGATGTGGTTTCCGCTGGTGAAGAGATTGACACCCATCTCGAAAAGTTCTTTGGCAGTTTCGGCAGTGATGCCGAAACCGCCGGAGGCATTCTCGCCGTTGGCAATCACAAGGTCGATGCGGTGGCGGTCGACCAGACGGTGCAATTCACGCGCAACCGCCTGACGACCCGGTTTTCCGACGATATCCCCGATGAAGAGGAGTTTAACGGGCATATTCTACAGCTCTGGTTTCTCGGATGACATGAACCTTTATCTGACCAGGGTACGTCATCTCTGCCTCGACTTTCTTGGCCACATCCTTGGCCAGCACCATGGCCTGCTCGTCGCTCACCAAATCGCTGGAGACCATAACCCGGATCTCGCGACCCGCCTGGATTGCAAAGGAGTTAGTTACGCCGTTGAATGAGGTGGCAATCCGCTCCAGGTCTTCCAGACGCTTGACATAGGTCTCCATCATCTCACGGCGTGCACCCGGTCTGGCCCCGGAGAGTGCATCGGCCGCCTGTACCAGAACTGCCAGGATGGAGTTGGGTTTTTCGTCCTCATGGTGGGCCATGATTGCATGGACGATCTTCGGCGTTTCACCGTACTTTCGGGCAATATCTGCTCCGATGACAGCGTGTGACCCCTCAATTTCATGATCAACAGCCTTTCCAAGGTCGTGAAGTAGGCCGGCTCGCTTGGCCTGCTTGACATTGACTCCGAGCTCAGCTGCCATGATGCCGCAGAGAAAGGCTACCTCCAGCGAATGAAGGTAGACGTTCTGGCTGTAGGAGGTCCGGTATCTGAGCCTGCCGATAAGCTTGAGAATCTCAGGGTGTATCCCGTGCACACCCAGATCAAAGGCGGCCTGGTCCCCTGCCTCCTTGATCGCCTGCTCCACCTCGGCCTCGGCCTTGGCGACTACTTCTTCGATACGCCCAGGGTGAATCCGACCATCCGCAATCAGCTTCTCCAGTGCTATCTTGGCAACCTCACGACGAACCGGGTTGAACCCCGAGAGAATAACCGCCTCAGGGGTATCGTCGATGATCAGGTCGATCCCGGTTGCTGCCTCCAGTGCACGGATATTCCGTCCCTCGCGGCCGATAATCCGACCCTTCATTTCATCCGACGGAAGCGCAA
>JAYSLX010000053.1:0-5520 GCA_043725245.1 Geobacteraceae bacterium
GCACTTTCTGCTCATTCGTAATCAAGCAGGCACTGAAACTCCAGCTTCAAAGACAATTCGAAACAATCTCCCACTTCCATCTGGATGAAGATCTCAGCGATATAGAGGGAGTGGAAGACGAGCTTGAATCACTCCAGGCATGCCAAAACAGGGTCATTAACCGTGTCATAACCTTGGTAACAAATGTAAATGCTATTACCGAGGAATTTGGCCCCAAGCACGAGCAGTTGGGGGAGACGTCACGTGAAATGATTGAGGGAAATGAACATCAGCTTACAAGGGAACAGGAGAACCTTAACGCAGTTGCGCGAATGAACCAATTCTTCTGCACGTTGCTTACGGATATAGAGGAAATGACCGAGAGAAGCTCTGAACGTTCATCCATCGCTACCCAGATGAACGAAACCACAGACGCGATTGCCGAAACTATTCAATGCTATACTGAAGCGGTCATAAGCACGTCATCCTCCATAGAAGAAATGGCCGCCAGCATCAAGGAGATTTCAAACAACGTAGATGCCCTCTCGACATCGGCGGAACAAACGTCCAGCTCAATCCAGCAGATAAGCATGGCAACCAGCAACGTACGTGACAACACCCAGACGGCTGTCGAAAGTTCCGTAAATGTCCGGATGCTTGCCCAGGACGGAATGAGGGCGATGACCGCCACCCTCAAGGCGATGAAGGAGATCGAACAGAGCAGCGAAGAGTCATATGAAGCAATCACCAGACTTTCAGTCCATTCGGCAAGAGTGGGAGAATTCGTCAATATGATTCAGGAAGTTGTGGCGCAGACGACTCTTTTGTCGTTGAATGCATCCATTATTGCAGCCCAGGCAGGAGAGCGGGGCAAGGCGTTTGCCGTTGTGGCAGATGAGGTCCGTTCGCTGGCATATCGGACAGCATCCTCAGCAACGGGGATCCAGGATCTGGTCAAGAACATACAGAAGGAGACCGCTGCCGTTCAGAGGGCAATCGCACAGGGGAAAGACCGTGGCAAGGGAGGGGTGAAGATCTCGGCTATCGCAAGTGATGCATTGGCCAAGATAGAGGTGACCTCATCGGAAGTGGCTCAGATGATCCAGAAAATTGCCGCAACCACAGTCAAGCAGGCCGCCGGAAGCAGGGTGATCAACGATGAAGCGGCCAAGAACCTGGAAACAATCAGGCAGATTACCCGCTCCATGAAAGAGCAGGAGCTCAACACCATGATGGTTGTTTCCACTCTGGAAGAGATGCGGTCTCTTTCGGGGAAAATCACCTCATCGACTCAGGAGCAGTCTCAAAGCAACGACCTCTTCCTGCAGAGCGTTATCGAGGAAAATGAAAAAATGAAGCGGCTACGCGACTCATCACTGCAACAGCTCAGACTGGCTGAGATTCTCAAGGTTTGCATAGGGGAGTCGGGAGAACTTATGCAGAACAATGTGACAAATGCCCACCGGATAGTGCATCAGATCAAAAACATCATGCTCGACACCCAACAGCTCAATCAGCAGATGTTGCCGTTCAGGGGCCGTCGATGACAGCACGCATCAGTTCCCCCAGCATATCATCCTTGAGAGAGTAGCAGACGCGCACCCCTTCACGCCTGGCACAAAGGATTCCGCTCTCTTTCATCACCTTCAGGTGCTGTGAAACCACAGCTTGTGGTAGCCCAAGACACTCCCAGATCTCCTTGACGCAGGCACACCTTCCGGCGAGTCCGGCAACGATCTTAAGACGCACCGGATGTCCCAGTGTCCTGAGAATAAGTGCCTTACGCAGCAATATCTCCTCGTCGGCCGTTATTGACACGTCATCTCTCCACCGGAAAGCCGTTACGACTCCAGCCAATAAGACCATCCTGCATATTGTAAACCTCCCCATATCCCTTACTGGCCAGGAAACCGGCCACCAGATTTGAGCGGGATCCGACCGCGCAAAATACAAGAACCGGGCGATTTTTCGGCACCTCGGCAATTCGTCGCTCTATCTCATTGATCGGGACAAGGATGCTCCCCTTCATTCTGGCCTGTCGAAATTCATCCGGAGTCCGGACATCCAGCAGAAAGATGTTCTTTTTCTGTTCGATAAGCCGCCGTGCATCGTTGGATGAGATATTTCGATAGCTTGCCGACAGTACAGTCACGGCGGTCGTAACCAGCACCGCTAAGATTATGGCAATTCTGAACATGTGTGCCTCTCCTTACTCATGTTTCTATGGTAGTTCCCACCTGAGCCGGCTGAAACTGGCCGGGGAATTCCCGGTGAAGCCGGGCGGAAGCAACAAACCCGGTGCAGTGGCTGCCATAGATCCTGTCTATCCCGAGTTCTCGGAGTGCTGCAACGGTCAGATCAAGCTGTCCGGCACTGCAGAACCCCAGATGCGTCCCGCCGATAACTGCTCTGATCTCACTGATGCCGGTCAGTTCCTGGGCTGCAGCAATAGTATTGATCAGTCCGGCATGGCAGCAACCGAGGAGAAGTATCAACCCCTTTTCCCCAACAATCGCCAATGACTGGTCGTCCGCCAGTTGATCATGCTGCACCCCTGCAGGATCGGTGTACAGACCGCTGTCGCCGGTCTCGAAGGCATTACCGTGACGTACCTCGCCGGTGAGAAAGAGTCCTGGCGCAATCTCCCGGGCCTCCCTGCTCATGCTGAAATCTGCTCCCAGCCCACGCAGATATTCCTCGCTGAAAGGGATTCCGATGGATATCGCCTCGCCGGTATCCTTCACTCGATAACGCGGAGTAAACAGCCCCGGATGTGCATACACCGTTTTCCTGCCAGTCAGCCGAAGCAGGTGGCTCAATCCACCAGTATGGTCATAATGACCGTGGGAAAGGGCAACTGCAGTCAGCCGACGAAGGTCCCTGTTCATCCGGAGGGCGTTGTGCAGCAGGGTTTCGCCTCCGCCTGTGTCAAAGAGAATGGAGCCTCCGCCCCATTCGATCAGGGCAGCAAATCCGTGCTCGCCGAGAGTTCCTGCAATTGGTCCGACGGTGTTGTCACAGAGAACCGTGATACGGCATTTCATTTGGAACAACAACTTTTCGGGAATCTCGGCACCCCAAGCTTTGCCAGTATGTTGAACATCGGGCAAAACTGGGTAAAGCCTGACTGGAACAGGTTCAGGCCGACAAAGCCGGTGAACCAGAGCCAGTACGGGCTGTGAAAGTGTGCCAGGAGGAGCGAGACCATGACAAACGACCCTGCAACGATCCTGACGATTCGTTCGATATAGAATTCTTCTCTCATTGCATTCCCCTTTGCTACAAGTCCCCCTTGAGAAAGGGGGATTGGCCCCCTTCAATAAAGGGGGGTATCATTGACGTGTCAGCATTTCAGTGATCTTCCCTGCAACCTCACCGGTAAGGTGAGGGCAGACCCCCTTGTGGTTCTGACGGATGATCTTGCAGCAGGTGAATTCGTACTTCTCCTTGAACCATGAGTGAAGTTCGCGGGTGAGATGCGCGATCTGCTTTTTGTCACTCGCCAACACCAGACCCAATGCCACTGTTGCGCCGGAAACCGCGCCGCAGATGCAACCCGAACCTGATCCGCCTCCGAATCCGCTTACCGTATGTACGAACACCTCCGGGGTCTCAGGGCTGAAATGCCTCCTGACAACCTCCAGCACCGCCTCGGCACAGTGATACTTTCCGGACCGGTAAAGAGCCTCGGCCTCCAATTGGCAGAGTTCGGCAAGCTCCAGGTTCTCCAATGACTGCTGTTTTTTCTTCTTCCAGAGCATCATGCATTCTCCTTTGCTTCACCCAGATGGTGCCTTTCCTTCCAACTTTGAACAAGGTAATAGAGAATCGGTATCGTGACCCTGGACAATGTCGTTGAAGCTATCTCGCCGAACATCATTGCAATGGCAAGACCCTGGAATATCGGGTCAAATACGATGACGAAGCTCCCCACAACCACCGCTGCTCCGGTCAACAGCATCGGCCGGAATCTTACCGCTCCAGCCTCTATGATCGCCTCATCCAGGGCAAGCCCCTCCCTGCGCTTCATCTCGGCAAAATCGATCAGGATGATGGAGTTTCGGACGATAATCCCGGCCAAGGCGATAAATCCGATCATGGAAGTTGCGGTGAAGAAGGCGCCCAACATGGCATGCGCCGGCAGGATACCGATAAGCGTCAGCGGGATAGGAGCCATGATTACCAGCGGCGTTGTAAAGTCCTTGAACCAGGCAACCACGAGGATGTAGATCAGGACCATTACTGCAGCAAAGGCGAGCCCCAGATCGCGGAATACCTCATAGGTGATATGCCATTCGCCGTCCCATTTTAGACCCGGCTGCTCTTCGCTCCAGGGCTGGCGGGAGGCAAGTTGCTCAACCCTGTATCCCCCTGGCAACGGAATGGCGTCGATCTCCTTCTGCATCTTGAGGATGGCGTAAACCGGGGCCTCTACAACACCTGCCACGTCACCGATGACATACACCACATTTTTCAGATTCTTACGGTACAGCGACTTGTCTTCCAGCCCCTGCAAAGGCTTCACGAGCTGAGAGAGCGGCACATTACCCTTCGCCCCATGGAGGTAGATCGATGAAAGTGATGCTATAGAGCTCCGGTCAGCCACCGGCAGCCTGAGATTCAGCGTTACCTGCTCCTTCTCCTTCGGCAGGTGGAGAATCCCGGCATTCATTCCCCCAAGCGCCATACTGAGTGTACTTACCACGTCCTCAGCAGCGATGCCGTTCAAAGCCGCTTTCTCACGGTCCAGAGCAAAGATAACCTTCTGCTGGTCGTCCTCACGGTACCAGTCCACATCGACAACACCGGCAGTTCTGGTAAAAATATCCTTCACCTTTTTAGCTATGTCAGCCCGCGTAGCATCATCGGGTCCGTAGACCTCGGCAACAAGGGTTGAGAGAACCGGAGGACCCGGCGGGATCTCAGCCACCTTTACCCGAGCTCCATATCGGTCGGCAACGGCCTTCAGCAGAGGCCTGACCTTTTTCGCAATGTCGTGGGACTGACCCTTACGCTCGTCCTTGTGGGTCAGATTCACCTGCAGGTCTGCAAGATTCGGCCCTTTGCGAAGGTAGTAATGTCGAACCAAGCCATTGAAATTGAATGGAGAGTTGTTCCCTACGTAGGTCTGAAAATTTACAACCTCCGGAACCGTGCGCAATGCATCACCCATCTCTGCGGCAATTCGCGCAGTCTGCTCCAGAGAGGTTCCGTCCGGCGCATCGATGATCACCTGCAACTCGTTCTTGTTGTCAAACGGGAGCATCTTGACCGTTACGGCCTTAAAATATATCAGGGAGCAGGAAAGGAGCAGGAGCAGCACCACTCCTGACAGAAAGGTGCGACGCAAAACCCTTCTGTGCAGCAGAGCCCCCATAGCCCTCCGGTAAAACAGAGTAAGCTTGGATTCCTCCATGACCTGGTCGGAAGGATGTTGAGCCGAACCCTTCATAAGCCTGAAGGCAAAATAGGGGGTCACTATGAAGGCGATAAACATGGAGAGGAGCATTGCCATGCTCGCCCCTACAGGGATCGGCCTCA
>JAYSLX010000054.1:0-3437 GCA_043725245.1 Geobacteraceae bacterium
TAATATATCGAACTCACTAGAGGTGCTCTACATATGGTCAGTCTGACTATCGACGGCAAAAACGTATCTGTCCCCAAGGGGGCCACGATCCTGGAAGCGGCTGCAACGGTCGGGATAACTATTCCCACACTATGCTGGCTGCAGAAGATCTCCCCAACCGGCGCATGCCGGGTCTGCGCAGTGGAGATTGAAGGTGTTGACCGGACCATGACCGCATGTAACACCTCGGTCAAGGAGGGGATACAGGTCACCACCCAATCGGATCGACTTACGGAGATCCGTCGCAAGATCATGGAGCTGATTCTGGTGAATCACCCGCTTGACTGCCCTGTTTGCGATGCTGCCGGAGAATGCGACCTGCAGAACTGCACTTATGCGATGGAAGCGAACAAGCCGGGCTACTCCGCCGTGCTGGAGCGGCAGCCGATCCGCTACGACTGGCCTCTCATCGAAAGCGATCCCAACCGTTGCATCCTCTGTGAAAAATGCGTCAAGGTCGATCACGAGATCGTGGGGTGCGATGCTATCCGCGTAGTCAACCGCGGCGACAACACCATTATTGACACCATGGACGGCAAGCCTCTCGATTGCGAGTTCTGCGGCAACTGCGTGGGCGTCTGCCCTACCGGAACGCTCATCACCAAGCCATTCAAGTTTCGCGGCCGCCCCTGGACGTTCACCGTAACCAAGAGTATCTGCGGATTCTGTTCCACCGGATGCCAGATCGAGTACCACTCCCGCAATAACCGCGTCGAGCGAGTCACCAGCGACGACTCCACTTACAACAGCGGCAACATCTGCATCAACGGCCGGTTCGGCTATGCATACCTTAACTCTCCCGACCGTCTCACCGTCCCAATGGTCAACCAGGCCAAATCCGACTGGAACAAGGCCATGACCTTTGCAACCCAGAAAATCAAGGAGATTGGGGGAGACGCATTTGCCGGCATCGGGTCACCGCGTGTCACCAATGAAGAGAACTTCCTCTTTCAGAAGCTCCTCAGGAAAGGGATCGGCACTAACAATATCGACTCCGAAGCCCGTTTCGGCTATGCGCAGACAAAGGAACTCCTCTGGAAGCGTCTTGGCTGTACAGGCGCAGGGCCCATTGACAAGATCGACAGGGCTGATGCGATTATCGTCATCGGCAGCGACCTCAACGCCGAATCGACCGGTGTGGAGTATCGCGTTATAAAGGCTGCCACAAAGAACGATGCACGGCTTGTTCTTGCCCATGTCCGTGACGTGAAGCTGAAGAAGTTAGCCAACACGCACCTCAAGTACAAGCCGGGCGCAGAGGTTGCCCTTGTAGCCGGCTTGATGAAGGCTATCATTGATACCGGTGCCGAAAACACCGAGTTCATCTCTTCCAGGACATCCGGTCTCGACACACTGAAATCCTCCCTTGCAGGCCGGCAGCTTGCTGAACTTGCCGCATCCGCAGGCGTTTCCGAGGCCGACCTCAACGAGGCCGCCGGATACCTGAAGGGAAAGAAGAATGTGATGATTCTTTTCGGGGCTGATGTCATCCGTGGCGGATCGTCAACCGACGCTGTCAATGCCATCGCAGATCTCTCGCTCCTCCTCGGCTCACCGGTTGCCGAAAACGGCGGAGTACTAGCCATAGAGCAGAAGAACAACATCCAGGGGATGCTCGACATGGGCGTTTCCCCCAACTTCCTCCCTGGCTACAAGCCTGCTGACAAGACCGGCAAGGACCTCTGGCAGATTATTGATGCCATTGAGCAGGGTTCGATCAAGGGGCTCTACATTTTCGGCTCCGACCCGGTTGCATCATTCCCTGAAAGCGCCAGAATCAAGGCGGCATTTGCAAAACTTCAACTTCTCATTGTCCAGGATATCGCATCCAGCGAGCTTACGGGGATGGCCCATGTTGTATTCCCCGGCGCCGCAGCTGCAGAGAAGAGCGGGACATTCACGACTCCGGACAATCGGATCCAGTGCCTTACCCGCGCAGTCTCTCCTCCTGGAGAGTCGAGAGAAGACTGGGACATTATCGCAGAGCTCTACAGCAGACTCTCCGGCGAACCGCACGCCCGCAAGGTTGCGGACGTTACCGAAGCGCTCAAGGATGAAGTCGGTTTCTATGCGGGCAACTGCCAGTTGGTAGATGGCCGCTGTTCGGGACTGGTCAAGCAGATTGATGCACCACCAGCGACCTTCAGCTTCGCTGGACTCAATGTCATCAGCGCCGGAGGCGCTGATGACAGCCAGTTCCCATTCATCATTTCCGTAGGCGCAATCGGATTCCACAACGGCACCATGTCAACCCGCTCAGAGAACAACCTCTCGGTATCAAAGCGGGGATACATAGAGATTTTTGAGGACGACGCGAAGCGGCTTGGGATTGCAGACGGCTCTGCAGTCAAGGTAAGTTCTGCTTCAACAGGCATAACCGGATACGCAAAGGTCAGCGGAAAACTACAGCCGGGCGTGCTGTTTGCCCCTTACCACTTCCACGAACTGAATGCAGCCGGACTGCTCAGCCGTAAAGGAAATATCGTAAACGTAAAGGTCGAGAAGGCCTGATCATACAGAAGCACAACTTATCAGATACAAAAAAGGGCCGGCCGGGAGTTTCCCTGCCGGCCCTTTCTGTGTTTTATCTAAATTCTCACCTCATAACTTGAACTGACCCACAATCCGTTGGAGTTCCTCCGCAGTCCTTGCAAGCTGGCTGGCCGCTACTGCAGATTCCTGCGCACCCTTGGCTGTGCCCTGAACAACATCGGTGATCTGGTGGATATTGCTGCTTATCTCGCTGGTGGTGGCGGTCTGCTCTTCAGCAGCGGTGGCAACCTGGTTTATCTGCATGGTAACTGCGTTGATCTGCTCGAGTATCTCCTGCAGCGCTTGGCCAGACTTGGCCGCCTCGGCTGTCCCCTGCTCTACCTCATGCACCCCTGCCTCCATAGCGGCCACAGCACCCTTTGTCTCACTCTGGATCGCCTTTATCATCTCGCTGATCTCGCGGGTGGCCTTGGTGGTCCGCTCGGCAAGAGCCCTTACCTCGTCAGCAACAACCGCAAAGCCCCGTCCCTGTTCGCCAGCGCGGGCCGCCTCAATGGCGGCGTTCAGGGCAAGCAGGTTGGTCTGGTCGGCTATGTCCTGGATTGTGGCGACGATTTCTCCTATCTGGTCGCTTCGTGCACCCAGGCTCTCCACGGTCTTTGCGGTCTCCTGTACGCGGGTTGCTATCCGCCCCATTACCTGAACCGTGTTGTTTACTACCTCTGCCCCTGAGCTTGCGGCTTGGCTTGCCTGGTTGCTCCCTTCGGCCGCCATCTGGCAGTTCTGGGCTATGTCGCCACTGGTGGCAGACATCTCTTCTCCTGCTGTTGCAACGGTGCCGGTCTGGGCCGCAACCTCTTCGGCGCCGGTGGCTATCTGCTCTGCAGTGGCCATGAGTTGCGTTG
>JAYSLX010000055.1:0-2665 GCA_043725245.1 Geobacteraceae bacterium
GTCGATTATAGGGGGAGGAGGAAGCAGAGTCTACAGGTTTTCCTCATTAGCAACAAATCAC
This sequence comes from Geobacteraceae bacterium, assembly GCA_043725245.1. Classification (GTDB taxonomy): domain Bacteria; phylum Desulfobacterota; class Desulfuromonadia; order Geobacterales; family DSM-12255; genus Geoanaerobacter. The sequence continues at coordinate 62 of JAYSLX010000055.1, forward strand.
CCGATCCGCCTCAGACCATCTGCAATCCGGATCGTCGCACCGCGCCAAGTCGGGAAAATCCCGGCCACTGTGCCGACAACGACCGATGCTAGGAGATCGAGGTAGAGGGTCTCCCTGGTCACTCGGAAAAATGGGAAGAATTGTGATAGTTCTCGTTCAATCCAGTGAGCAGCCGGAAAAGTGAGGGAAATCCCCACCACACCACCGGTTATGGCTATAAAGAGAGACTCGCCAAAGACCACACCCCCGATGTGAAGAGCTCCGAAACCGAGGGTCTTGAGGGTCGCATACTCGGCGATCCGCTCCCGCGCGGTCATGGCCATGGTGTTTGCCGCAACCACCATGATGATGAGGATCACCACATAGGAGACAAACTGAATGGCAATGACGATCGCCTCGGTCATAGCCACAAAGCTGAGGTGAAATGCCTTTTCCGTTTCAGTGAGGGTTTCTGCCAGAGAATTGCGGAAGGTCTGGTCTATGTCGAGGGCCACAGCGGCAGCCAGATCGGGCCGGTTGATTCCGACCATGTAAAAACCTGCCTGGTCAGCACGCCGGGGAATGGTCTTCTTCAGGGTTTCATTCAGGTAGTCCCACTGGAAGAGAAGTACTCTCTCCTCGGTCGAGCGTTCCGCCCCTTGGTAAATCCCCCGCAGGACAAAGGACCACTGACCGGGAAAAATGGTCCCCTTGAGCGTGATCTGGTCACCTATCTTCCAGTGGTAGGTGTCGGCAAGCTTCCTGCCGACGATGCACCCTTTCCGGTCGGCAAGGAAAGCCTTCTTCTGCTCGGGGGGGAGAACAAACTCAGGATAGAGTTCCAGGTAGCTCTTGGGCTCCACTGCATAATTGGCAAAGAAATGCTTTTCGTCCAGGTAGATGCCACCGAACCAGTTCCCCTGTGCGACCCCCCTCACCCCGGAGATCTGCCTGATTCGATCTTTGTAGGAAATGGGAAGGGTGAAGACCAGGGAGATGGCGTTCCGCGTAACCAGCCGACTGGCGGAAGAATGCTCCGCACCATAATACCAGAGCTCAACAAGGGTACGGAGCAGCCCGAAGGCGATAATCGCCACGGCAACGCCTGCAACGGTCAGGAGCGAGCGTAAGGGGTGGCGAAACGCGTTGCGGATGATCATCCTGAAGAAGAACATCAGGCCACCAGTATCCCCTTTTCAAGGTGAATGACGCGATGCGCCTTTTCCGCGGCACGCGGATCGTGGGTCACCATGATGATGGTCTTGCCGAACTCCCTGACAAGGCGGTCCATGAGGGAGAGGATCTCCCCGGCTGAAACCCGGTCAAGGTCACCGGTCGGCTCGTCAGCCACCAGGATCGTCGGGTCCGTAACTATGGCCCGGGCAATGGCAACCCGCTGCTGCTGCCCACCTGAAAGCTGCGACGGATAGTGGTCAGTTCGGTCTGAGAGGGCAACCAGGCCAAGAACTGTCTCCACATGCTCGCGCCTTGCCTTTCGCGAAAGCCCTGTCAATAGGAGGGGCAGCTCCACATTCTCGAAGGCGGTGAGAACCGGCATAAGGTTGTAGAACTGGAAGATGAAGCCTACATGCATGGACCGCCAGGCGGCCAGGTCGGTCTCTGAGAGGGTTGTTATATCAATACCTCCGACGTGTATGCTCCCCTGGTCTGCCTTGTCGATCCCTGCGATGAGATTTAGAAGTGTACTCTTGCCTGACCCGGACGGCCCCATAAGCGCCAGGAACTCCCCTGACTCAATTGCTAATGTGATCTCCTCCAGCACCGGCACCAGCTGGCTGCCTCGTCGGTAGGATTTGACAATCCCCTTGATATCAACAAGAGGCTCTTCTGATGCCATGTTCTCTCCGAATAATATATCCGCTTTCAGGGTTATATTACCTTACAGTGGCTACCACCAGCGAAAGGTCGTCCTTGAGAGGAACGCCGGCAATAAACCCCTCCATGTCATCCAGAACCTTGCGGAGCGCCGCTTGTGTGTCAATTGTGCCTGCAGCCATAAGAGCCCTTGAAAGACGACCTGACCCGTACGGTTCAGCATTGAGGTTTTCCGCCTCCACAATGCCGTCGGTAAAGAGGAGAAAGCGGTCGCCTTTGTCAAATGAGAGGGTCTTCTGCTCAAAATCCATCTTTGGCAACACACCGATGATCATCCCTTCGGCATCCAACTCTTCCACTGTACTGCCGGCTCGCAGCAACAGCTGCGGGTTGTGACCGGCACTCGCATAGCAGAGTGTCTTCCACCGCTCGTCAAAACGTAGATAGAACATGCTGACAAAAAGTCCGGCTCTGGAAAGGTCGTCATAAAGCGCTTCATTAAGGAGGGTCAGCATCTCGCCACATCCGAGATGCGACGCAGACGACCTCCCCTGAAGGGCTCCGCGTATCTCGGCCGCAATGAGAGCTGAACCGACATTGTGACCTGCCACATCTGCAATTACAACATCGAGGATACCGTCACCCCTATTGAACAGGTCGTAGTAATCGCCTCCCAGTTGCCCAACAGGGCGATAATGGGAAGCAAATGCAAGTCGATCGGTGCAAGGGAAGTACTGCGGAATAAGGGCAGCCTGTATGGCACGGGCAAGTTCCATCTCCTTGGCGACC
>JAYSLX010000056.1:0-11714 GCA_043725245.1 Geobacteraceae bacterium
AAACAGCAGCTACATCAACAATATTAATGCGTTACACTAACAACCAAAACAACGGATATGCCGGACTTGATGATGTAAAGCCCGACAGACTCCTAGCCATCTAATATGCTTTTTAATGCCATTCTGCATGATAATCAACCACTCCGGTCGGCTGTTCAGTCCGGGAAAAATTTCAAATCAGGCGCTCCAGCAATTATCCCGAGTTCTGAAGCATGATTATAAAATGCCGTAACCCCTTTGATCTCCTCGGCTCCAAGATCGTAGGAAATGGCCTTCCAGTATGCTATAAGCTCATCAGTCCCAAACCACTCTAGCCCTGATCCTTCGACGTAACCGGAAAGCTTCTGCCGTGCAACGCACTTTGCCTTTTGCAGACTGCGGGCCAATACCCGAACCTCATTCTCGCGACCGACAATCGCAGCACGATTGATAATCCAGAGGGCAAATACAAAAGGAAGGCCGGTGAAATGATGCCAAATTTCTCCGAGATCGTAGATGTTACAGTAATGAGGTTCCAGACTTGCTCTTAAGGCAGCATCACCGATAAGCAGAAGCGCGCTGAACCGATCTAGAGCATCAGACAGTTTCAGATCGGTCCGCTCAAACTCGTTGTCAAAACCGAAAAACCTCGCCAGGATTATCCTTAGTAGCGCAACAGATGTGTCAGACTCGGTGGTGAGACCAATCAGTCGGCCATTAAGATTCTCAAGCGGTAAACGAGAAAAGAGCAGGACGCTCTTGACCGGTCCAGTAGCGCTTATCGAAAGATCGGGAAGAAGCCAATAACGCTCAGGATCCGCACCGTAGACTATAGACGACGAAGGGGAAAGATCGATTTCTCCATGTGCCAGCATACCATTCAAATTGGCTGGAACTCCGGTTACGAATTGGTGACGGCCATCAGCCAAGACAGAGCAGAGCGCCCTGAAGAGCGGGACGCAGTTTGCATATTCAATCTTGCCGATTCTCAGCGACATTGGATCTTAACCTCTTCAATAAAAAAGGCGAGGGTCACTCGCCTTGTTATAAAGATTGTCAATTAATGGATCATTCACTCTCGGCAACGTAATCCTGGTAATCCTCTACTGTCATAAGAAGGTTCAGTTCATCGCTATCCGCAATTTCAACCTCCACAAGCCAGCCTCCATCGTAGGGATCATCATTGACGAGTTCCGGGGCATCGTGCAACTCCTCGTTCAGTGACAATACCGCACCACCTATTGGTGCGTAGAGTTCCGCCACCGTCTTGCGGGCCTCTATAGAACCGAATGAGTCGTCCTGCTCCAACTCGAAGCCGATATCGGGGAGTTCCACTGAGGTAACTCTGCCCAGTTCAAGTTGGGCGAAGTCAGTAATACCGATTACCGCCCGGTTTCCCTCTACTCGTACCCAGCAATGCTCTTTACTGTATTTAAGCTCCTCGGGAAAATCCATCTTCTACTCCAATACGATACGTTCCAGGAAACCGGTGTCAATGTTCCCCTCGATGAAATCCTTGTTGGCCATGATCCGTTTGTGAAACGGTATGGTCGTTTTTATACCATCGATAATATATTCGTCAAGAGCTCTTGCCATCCGCTGGATAGCCTCTTTCCTTGTTTCCGCATGTACGATAAGTTTTGCTATTAGCGAATCGTAGTGCGGGACTACTGAGTAGTTTGCATAAACGAATGAATCGACCCGCACGCCGAGGCCGCCGGGGGGATGATATGCAGTTATTCTGCCGGGACAGGGGGTGAACTTGACAGAGTCTTCAGCATTGATCCGGCACTCTATCGCGTGGCCGCTGATCTTTATGTCGCTCTGCTTATAGCGGAGTTTTTGACCAGCTGCGGCTCGGATCTGCTCACGAACTATGTCGATGCCGGTAACCATCTCTGTAACCGGATGTTCCACCTGAACCCGGGTATTCATCTCCATGAAGAAAAACTCGTTATTCTGATCAACCAGGAACTCCATGGTACCGGCACTGCAATAATCCACAGCCTTTGCTGCACGAACCGCAGCCTCTCCCATGGTCTTGCGGAGAGCTGGAGTACTAATGGTTGATGGAGCCTCTTCGAGGAGTTTCTGATGGCGGCGCTGGATGGAGCAGTCACGTTCCCCCAGATGAATCACATTGCCATGTTTGTCCCCAAGAATCTGTATTTCAACGTGACGCGGCCTTTCGCAATATTTCTCGATATAAACCTCAGGGTTTCCGAAGCCGGCCTGGGCCTCTGCGCGTGCCATGGCAAAGGCGTTGGGCAGGGTGGCAGGAGAATGGACAATCTTCATCCCACGGCCACCGCCTCCTGCGGTAGCCTTGATGATTACCGGGAAACCGATCTCCTTGGCAATCTTTACCGCTTCATTTACATCATTAACCCCCTCCTTTGTGCCGGGGAGGATAGGGACCCCTTCCTTGATCACAGCCTGGCGAGCGCTTATCTTGTCTCCCATGATTCGCATGCTCTCTGCTGTGGGGCCTATGAAGGTAATGCCGCAGTTTTCGCAGATCTCTGCAAACGCTGCATTCTCGGACAAAAAGCCATAGCCGGGATGTATAGCCTCTGCATCGGTCAATTCTGCTGCACTGATAATTGCATTGATATTCAGATAACTCTGAAGGCTAGGAGGTGGGCCGATGCAGACGCTCTCGTCAGCCAACCTGACATGCAGCGAATCACGATCGGCTGTTGAGTATACCGCCACGGTCTTGATACCGAGTTCACGACAGGCCCGAATTACCCGCAGTGCTATCTCGCCACGGTTGGCGATGAGGACTTTATGAAACATTGAATTCTCCTATACACAACGCCTTAAATCAGCGCTAACTCTGTTGGCCCGATGAAAGCCCCTGAGCATGGGAAGCCCATGCCTGAGTGTTTTTCAATCGCAGCCTTGTTATCATGCGTTCCCTTATAGCTTCTCGACAAGAAAGAGGGTGTCGCCGAATTCAACAGCCTGGGCGTTCTCCTTGGAGATTTTGACGATCTTGCAGCGGAATTCTGCTTCTATCTCGTTCATCAGCTTCATTGCCTCGACAATGCAGAGAACCTGGCCTTTCTCGACTACCTGCCCCACCTCAACATAGGCGACGGCTTCCGGAGACGGAGCCCTGTAAAAGGTTCCTACGATCGGAGAGGTAATCGGCTCGCCCTTCTCAACCAGCACCGGGGCTGACGCCAATTGAGCCTGTACAGCGGCAGGCGCAACCTGAGGCATAGACATCATCTGAGGAGCCTGCACATGGACTACCTCAGTGGCGCTGCCCCGCTTGATCATGATGCGCTCATCCTGATTCTCTATCTCGATTTCAGTGATGTCAGTCTCGGCAACCATCTTTATAAGCGTTCTAATATCCTTGATATCCATACTCTCTCCTTTTTCAGCGACGGGGTTTTCATCCCGTCGTATAGTCAGAAATCAGCGTTACCCTAAAGCATACGCAGTTCCTTTGAAACCTTCGTGATCAATCGACAGCCGAACTCCTCGACCACCACCGTATCCTCAATCCGCACACCGCCAAGCCCAGGGACATAAACTCCCGGCTCAACAGTGAATACCATCCCTTCTTCGGCCATTATCTCGCTCCTGGAGGAAACTATCGGTTTTTCATGCACTTCAAGCCCAATCCCATGCCCCAGTCCATGACCGAAATAAGAACCATACCCGTTATCATCAATGAAGGAACGCGCAATCCGGTCCAGCTCCCTGAGTGCAATACCAGGCCTTACAGCCGCTATAGCCAGTTTTTGAGCCTCTTTGACAATTCCGTAAATCTCGCTCAATTGCGAAGACGGTTTACCAACAGCCAGAGTCACTGTCTCATCTGAATTATAGCCACGATACATAGCACCAAAATCAAAGGTGATAAACTCACCCGACTTTACGGCTCTTCCGCCTGCCCTGCCATGCGGAAGTGCCCCCCGTTCGCCAGATGCCACAATGAAGTCAAAGGACTTTTCGTCAGCTCCGCGACGTTTCATTGCTATCTCAAGCTCAAGAGCCAACTCCCGTTCGATTGCCCCCGGTCTGATCAATGGGAGAATATCAAGCAGAGCATCCGAGGCAATCGCAGCAGAGGCTTCCATGATCGCCAACTCTCCTGCATCCTTCACAGACCTGATCTCATCTAGATCATTCCCCAACGGGACCAACTCAACAGCAGACAGTTTACCGGCAAGCTCGGTATGGACCGCCACACTCAGCTGCGAAGCCTCGAAACCCAGCCTTTTGCAGCTCATCTCTGTAATCCGTAACACAACCGTTTCAAGCTTGTTCCGGTACTCACCTACAGAAAAATGTACAACTTCGGTCCGGGCTTGGGTGGTGTATCGGGAGTCGGTCAGGAAGTAGCCGGCATCGGGTGTCAGGATCAGGATACCGTCACTGCCGGAAAACCCGGACAGGTAGCGGATAGTGGAGATGCTAGTCACCAGCAGGGCATCAAGAGCATGCCGCTCCAGACAACCCCGGGCCTCAAGGATTCTGTCTTTTATCACAATCATCGGTCGATTACAATCTCTTTTTAATATGACTAAATATCGCGCGAAGCCCCAACAGATAACTATCTACGCCGAAACCGGCTATCTGTCCAACTGCGATAGGGGCAATGAAACTTCTCCGGCGAAACCCCTCACGCGCATGCACATTGGATAGGTGAACCTCAACCACCGGCAGAGTCACGGCCGCCAAAGCATCCCTGATAGCTACGCTGGTATGGGTATAGGCGGCTGGATTAATGAGAATGCCGTCAAATGCGGTTTGTGCTGCCTGTATGAAATCAACAAGTGCTCCTTCATGGTTTGACTGGAAAAAAGACAGCTCACCCCCCAGCTCGGCAGCAAGCTCGGCAAGGCTTGAGTTTACATCGTCAAGGGTCTGGCTACCGTAGAGTTCCGGCTCCCGTGTGCCGAGGAGGTTAAGATTGGGACCATGCAGAACAAGTATCTTCATCGTGGATTCCTCACTGGAGCAACATCTCCCGCATCCTTGGAGCCTGGAGCTTGAGAAGATAACGACCCTTACCATAGTTGCCGTCCCGCTCCAAGAGGAGAACCATAAAGAACTCCTCGCTGATAGCGCGAATAACTATATTCAGATCACCGGTCGAGATGCAAACCTCCTCCATCTCGCCGGTCTTGAGCACATCAACAGTGCGCTTGATTTCTTTCAGAAGCGTGGCGTACTCAACCGCAAGCAGCTGCACGTCAAGTGACACGTCGGTACGTATGTTTTCATCTATCGGAATCCCGTCATAGCCCATAATGAGGGCACCAATGGCACCATCCACCTCACCTACGATGTTTGTCAGCGTATTCCGGAACGACATTCGCGGACCCTCCTGATATTTTCTAGAAGGCTCTCTAGGCCATCAAACAATTTAACACCCTCGCCCTGAGAAACAATATCAGCAGAGAAGAATGACGAAGAGGCCCCTTCACTGTTTGGTAGGGGCACTTCAGGTTCTATCGACATTTCACCCAGCTGCCATGGGTCTATAGAGGGCTCTTCTACAGTAACTTCTGATGTCTGGCCAATAGAGTTATCTAGTTCTGTCAGCTTGGAGCTCTCAAGTTCTGCAAGCCTGATCCTGTATGCAGAGTTTCCCGGTTCGCAGGTGACTAGGTCACGATAGACCTCCAGAGCCTGGTGCAAATGCCCCTGCGCTACAAAGAGTTCCGCCAGGGTTGCAGTCCTGATACCAATAGAAAGCGGCGTCTCATCACTGCCTGGGAAGTCAGATGGGCCCTTCACTTCTTCATAACGGCAACTATCGGAAACCCCTTCCTCAAACCCATCGAGCTCCTCAATCAGCTCAATTTCGACTAAATCTTCATCCTCATCCCCGGGCTGAAACTCTACCTGAGATTCTCCCTGCTCTGACAGACTCTTTGCAGCATCCGGATCTGATTTGACAGTTGCTTCAGGTTCCCGTCCAGAAGTCCTTTCAAGCGACTCAAGCAGGATGCGACTCTCAGTATCGGCTGGATTGGCAGTCAGCAGAGCCCCCAGTGATTTACGGGCAAGGACATTCTCCCCTGAATCGATATAGATATTACTCAAACACTTCTGAGCAAGCAAATTCTCCGGTGTAAATCTTACCACCCTTTCAAGGACTTCACGGGCCTGAGAAGTCATCCCCTTGTCGCTGTATGCCCTTCCCAGCACCAGATAACCACCCACATACTCCGGATGTTGGGCTGTCCCATTTTCGGCTACAGCAATGGCATCATCCAGCATACCGACCCTGCGGTAGAGTTCTGCAAGTGGTGCAAAACAGAAGGAAGCAGGGTCTTTTGAAAGCGTATCCTCGAATTTCTTGATTTCGCTCCAGAAGGAAGTTTTCTGCTCTTCCATTTCACCCTCCAATGCCGGCCGAAGTCAGCAGCTGCTGCATATCCTCAATCCGTACAAAACTGAAGTCGCCTATCCCCTTATTACAGACAAATGTTACACCTGTGTCGCGGGCCTTCTTGTCACGCATCAAAGCGGCAGAATAATCGTTAACACTGAAGATGGGTGCCGAAACCGGCAAGCCCACTCTTTCAATAAGCTTGACTATCCTTGCGGTCTTGTCTTGCGTGGAAAAGCCTTTCAGTTGCGAATACCTGGCAGCTACCACCATGCCGATGGCCACCGCTTCACCATGTGAATACCGACTGAATAAAGTCAGGGCCTCAACTGCATGACCGAAGGTATGCCCGTAGTTCAGCACGGCCCGCAGGCCGGTTTCCCGTTCATCCTTCCCCACCACGTCAGCCTTTATGGTGCAACAGCGGGCGATGATCTTTTCCAGCATGACCGGGTCTCGCTGCAAGATTTCAGCAACATTCCCTTCAATGTAGTTGAAGAGTCCTTTGTCCAGAACGATACCATACTTTATAACCTCGGCCAGCCCCCCCAGATACTCCCTCTCCGGGAGAGTAACAAGGGTGGAGACATCAATCATGACCATCAGCGGCTGGTGAAAAGCTCCGACCAGATTCTTACCATGGGGGAGATTCACGCCTGTCTTGCCGCCAACACTACTGTCCACCTGCGCTAGGAGTGTTGTCGGGACCTGTATGTAACTGATCCCGCGGAGAAATGTAGCTGCGGCAAAGCCTGCCAGATCTCCTACCACACCGCCACCTAGCGCAACTACACAGCCTCCGCGGTCCATGCCCGCACCCACAAGCTGCTCATAGACAGAAGAAAGGGTGGAAAGGCTCTTGTACTCCTCGCCATCCGGAATTTCAATGACGCTGACCGTAAGGCCTGATTCTAACAATGGGTTTCGGACCTGCTCAAGGTAGAGCGCTCCGACCGTCGGATTGGTAACCACAGCGAGTCGCTTTCCAGGACAAAGCTTCCGGCATACATCACCGAGGTGTGGCAAGGTTCCGCTACCTATGGATATGCGGTAGCTCCTTTTGCCAAGCCCTACTGTTACAGTGGCGAATGTGTCTCCAGCGGTTTCATTTAGCTTATTCATCTATCACACTCAAATTTTAGCCAGAATAAAATTTAGAAATAAACCGTCAGATGTAATATGACTGGCAAACTGCTGACAGCTGCGATTGTGCATTTAAGATCAGAAAGACCTGAGATATTCTATGTACCCACTGAAATTACGTCGGCACTCGCTCAGCGAGTCTCCACCAAATTTTTCAAGGAAACTGTTGGCAATCTCGATAGCCACCATTGCCTCTGCAACCACGGCAGCAGCGGGTACGGCACAGGTATCTGATCGCTCAACAGTAGCAAGAAACGGCTCCTTCGTGAGAATATCCACTGACCTCAGGGGCTTGTAAAGCGTTGGAATCGGCTTCATTGCGGCATGCAGCACAATCTCTTCGCCGTTGGATATGCCACCCTCAATGCCACCAGCATTATTGGTCTTGCGGTAAAAACCGCTCTGCTCTCCATGGGCAACACGACCAGAGTCATAATATATTTCATCATGCACTTTTGATCCGGGATTACGGGCTGCATCAAAACCGCTTCCGATCTCAACACCCTTGATCGCCTGAATACTCATCAGTGCCATGGCAAGGCGGGCATCAAGTTTTCGGTCCCATTGAACATGACTTCCCAACCCAGCGGGGACACCGGTAACCACTACCTCGATAATACCGCCTATCGTATCGCCAGCTTCCTTTACCTTATCTATATCCTCTTTCATCCGTGCCTCAGCCTCTGGGTCGTAGGTAAAAAGGTCAGACTTTGCAGAAAGCTCACGAATGGTGGCAACGGAAAGATTTCTGCGTTCCGCTTTGATACCTCCCAACTCATTCACAAACCCAGTAACAATGATATCAAATTCAGCCAGAAGCGCCTTTGCAACAGCACCGACAGCAACGCGTGCAGCAGTTTCACGGGCACTTGATCGTTCCAGGATATTTCGGACGTCGTTATGATTGTACTTCATGGCACCAGGCAGGTCCGCATGCCCAGGCCGCGAACGCGTCACCCGAATATGATCATCACGATACCGTTCATGGGGAGACATCTTTTCCTGCCAATTCTCCCAGTCAAGGTTCTGAATGCCCAAGGTGATAGGGGACCCAATCGTCTTACCCCAGCGAACACCCGAGAGTATGGCGACTCTATCCCTCTCAATCAGCATCCGACCACCACGGCCATATCCCATTTGCCGACGTGCAAGATCAACGTTTATTAGGACATCGGTAAGACTCAGTCCGGCAGGAACTCCTTCAACTATTGCAGTCAGTTGCGGACCATGGGATTCGCCTGCGGTGAGATATCTTATCATTGCCTTTCCTTTTCTAAACAAATGCCAGGGTTACCCCTGGCATGGTGTATCATGACATACTAAAAATCGCAATTAATCTATCATTGAAAAATCAAGAAATGATTCTCGGTGTTATGAAAATCAACAACTCTGTCTTGCTTTTATTCTTAGCATTAGACTTGAACAACCAACCGATCAATGGGATGTCCATCAGAAATGGAACTCCGCTACTACTCTCCTGATCGTTGTCGACATAAATGCCTCCTATAACAGTAGTTTCACCGTTTTTCACTAGGAGCTCTGTATTTGCCTCTTTCTTGTTAACAGCCGCACTTGCACCTGCAGGGGCAACTCCAGGTGCGTCATTCTTGGCGGTAATCGTCATAACGATGCTTCCATCAGGCGTAATATGGGGCTTGACTTCAAGAGAAAGAGTCGCCTCTATCTTGTCCTGTTTCGTGCCTTCAGCTGATGTAGTCGGCAGGTAGATAGCCTGTCCCTGTGAAATTTTTGCCTGCTTGTTGTTCAGGGTTACTACCTTCGGACTGGAGATGATCTTTACCTGACCTGCAGTGGCCGCTGCAGAAAGACGGAGGTCAAGCTGCATATTACTGTTCAAAGTTCCAAACGAAATCCCGGCGGCTGCTCCTGCAATGTTTATCGGATTAAATCCGAGACTAGGAGGGATGGTTATAACTCCACCCCAACCTGTATCAAGACTATTGACATTGGCAACCGGAGCTGAAGCGTCTTTGTAATGGAACCCCCACTGTACTCCCAGATCGCGAGAAAAGGAGGTTGTTGCCTCAACGATTCGCGCCTCGATCAGAACCTGCCTTTCGGGCATATCAATGTTCTTCAAGATGAATTTCATTTCTTCGATAGCAGACTGAACATCTTTAACAATAACGCGGTTGGTCCGTTCATCTCTGGTGATAGTACCCCGTTCGCTCTTCAGGGAGGTAAACTGTTTTTCGACATCCGAAACACTTGCAAAGTTGACTTCAAAGATTTCAGTTGTGAGAGGCATTGAGCGTTCCCGGGCCTTTTTTGTATCAGAGTCTTCCTGCTCGATACTCTTGAATTTACCCTTGGGTTTGATCTGAACGATATTTCCGTCACGCTGCATTTCAAGCTGATTTGAATCAAGTATAACATCCAGAGCCTGATCCCAGGGAACATTCACCAGCTTGATACTGATAATTCCTTTCACATCGTCAGCTATAAGGAAGTTCAGGTTACTGACCTCAGCAATCAATTGGAAAATCTTGCGGATATCGGCATCGGAAAACTCAAGGGAAACCTTCCGACCGGAATATTTTTTCTTTTCGGATAATTTTGGAGATAAGTTATAAATCCTCTCTCCCCCAGTGACTTCTACGCCGGTCTCTCCTGGCAACTCGTCATTAATTGATTCATTCTTGCCTGCCGTTGCCTTTCCTCGACCGGAAAAAAGTTCAGGCCCATTAGTTTGCATCTTTTTTATGGGGATCTCAGTGTTTCTGATCTCCCATACAAACTGGTTCCCATCCTGTCTAACGGATGTGGGGGCATCTGCTCTCAACTGCACCAGCAGTCTTGCGTCGTTTCCTCGCTTACTCTTCACGGCATATGGGGTTACCTTCTCGACAACACTTGGAAAGGAGCTTGTATCAAGAGTTCGCTGCAATCTGCCTGGCAACTGACAATTTTTGAAGGTAAGGGTGACCCCCCTGGCGACTTTGACAGGTTTGGCCGGCAGACAAGCTCCGCTCACCTTTACAGAGATAAGGGACAGCTCTCCCTTTACCTCAAAATCGACTGATTCTATGGTGGCCGGCACTTTTGTCGTTACAACCTTCTTTGCAGGGGCTGCGTGTGGTTCGGAAGAAACTTCATTCTGACGTAACGGCTCTGAGGCAACCGCGGCAAATGTTACTTTCAGCCCGGCATCGCTCTTTTCCACCTGATACGCAGGGAGAATATCCTTCGCTGCATCGAATACCAGCCTGACCCTGTCAGGGTTCACACCTATACGCAGTTTGCCTATCCCAAAGGAATTGAGATCTAGCGACTGGTCCCTGAGACTATAACTAACCCCGAACATGTCGACCACGAGCCTACCCGGCTTGTTTATCTTGAAACTCTTGAAGGAATTTATTCCGCCTGTGACCTTTATTTCGACCCCATTTTCTTTCACCTCTATGGCTGAAATCACCTTTATAGCTTCAGCCTGCACTACTTCGGGCTTTGCAGATTCATCCTTTTGCTGAGGCGGCAGTGTCAGAGAGGTAGTCTCCTGAACAGTGGCAGCGACCGGAGAAGAAACCGCTGTATCTTCCTGTTTAGGGACAACTTTCTTCTCAACCTCATTGACTACATCGCTCGATGGAGACTTTGGCGCGTCAATCATCACCTTAGTCGTTTCAACATGGACCGGAACAACAGGCGTTACAGGCTCTGAAGAAACAACTGGCGCCTCAACTGGATTTTGAGGCTGCTGGAGGGGAATCGCTGGTTTTACAAAGGCAACAACAAGTCGAGACTTGTTCGAAGGATCAGCAGTCACCGTAAATTCATCATCAGTGACAAGCACTATCTCTATACGGCTTAAAAATCCTCCTCCAAATGTGTGCCTCGTAACGTTTATCCGCTTGATAGCACCGGAGTTGACCTCCTGCTGTTGCGCGACACCAACCGCATCAGCCTGTGCAAGATCGATTACAGCCCGGTGAGGATTTGCGGTCTTATAAAAGGTGTATGTTAGTGCTTTGTCAGCAACTATCTCCACCTGGTAGGCATCCGGTGATACAGTGATACCTTTCAGTAAGGCTGGTGTATCTCCCCCCGTGTCCTTACCGTCAACCGCTGCCGTGGCAAATCCGCTCCAGAGTGCAAGGATCATCCCCATGATGGTCAGTGCTTGGGAAAGTAGCAAACTTAACGGACGTTTTCTCATCTTACTGTCTCCTTACTTTTCTGAGGCAGAGCAAGCCGCACGGTACGCTTGCGA
>JAYSLX010000057.1:0-8144 GCA_043725245.1 Geobacteraceae bacterium
CGAGAAGGGGAAGAGGAGCACATGGGATACGAACTGTTGGGCCTGCCAATGATCTACTACATAGCCATGTTTGTGAAGGTCCTCGTGGTCTTCGTGTTCGTACTGCTTACCGTGGCTTATGCAACCTATGCCGAGAGAAAAATCATCGGCCACATGCAGGTCCGGCTCGGACCGATGCGTACGGGTTGGCATGGGCTTCTGCAGCCAATTGCGGACGGTATCAAGCTCTTTTTTAAGGAGGAGATCATTCCTTCACAGTCTGATAAGTTTGCATTTCTTATCGCACCAATCATTGCTCTGATTCCGGCCTTCATTGGATTCGCCGTGATACCGTTTGGCGATACCATTACAGTGATGGACTACAAGATCCCGCTGCAGATAGCTGCATTCTGGGACCAGGGTTCAGATAAGATTGTCGACCTGAACGTAGGAGTCCTTTATATTCTTGCACTTGCTTCTGTCGGTGTGTACGGAATCGTGCTTGCGGGCTGGGCATCTAATAGTAAATATTCTCTGCTCGGTGGGTTACGCGCTTCTGCGCAGATGATCTCATACGAACTCGCTGCAGGTTTGGCCATTATCTCTGTTTTTATGATGTCCGAGTCACTGTCTCTGCAGAAGATAGTTGCTGATCAGGCAGGTTACGGTTGGTATGCATTTAAGCAGCCGCTGGCATTCATACTTTTCTTTATATGCTCTCTTGCAGAGATTAACCGCACACCTTTTGACCTTCCTGAAGCTGAAACAGAATTGGTATCCGGTTTTTGTACAGAGTATTCAAGTATGAAGTATGCAATGTTCTTTATGGCTGAATATGCCAACATGATAACAGTCTGTGCTGTTACTACAACGCTGTTCCTCGGAGGTTGGCACGGCCCCGGCTTCCTGCCAGGCTGGTGCTGGTTTATTGCCAAGGTCTACTTCCTGATCTTCACCTGCATGTGGATACGTGCTACTTATCCGCGCTATCGCTACGATCAGTTAATGGGCCTTGGATGGAAGGTGTTTCTGCCGCTGACCTTGCTCAATATCGTGGTAACGGGCATAATTGCCCGCTAATCGCCAACTTCACGGAAGAGGATATCCGCCATGATAATGCCGTTGATTAATGGACTCAAAATTACGTTCATGCATCTTTTCAAGAAACCGGTTACCCTTCAGTACCCGGATGAGCGACCAAACGTTGTTCCAAACTACCGAGGTCTCCATGCTTTAAAGGTCTCGCATAGTAAGGCAAAATGTGTTGCCTGCTACCTCTGTCCTACGGTATGTCCTGCTAAATGCATAACTGTAGAGGCCGGAGAGGACGCCAATCACGATAAGTATGCGGCGGTCTACGAGATCGACCTGCTTCGTTGTATTTTCTGTGGATACTGCGTTGAGGCCTGTCCCGTAGATGCGATCAAGATGACTCAGGCCTTCGAGCTGGCAAGCTATAAGCGAGAGGACTTCATCTTTACCAAGGAATCCCTGTTAGAAAAGAAATAAAGGAGCAGCGATGGAAACCTTATTCTTTACCTTTGTGGCAGCGGCTACTGTCCTATTCGCTATCATGGTAGTGGCATGTCGCAACCCTATCAACTGCGCGCTTTCGCTGATCATGACTTTCTTCAGTATAGCGACGCTGTACGTAACACTCGACGCTCCATTTATGGCTGCAATACAGGTACTCGTGTATGCAGGAGCCATCATGGTGTTGATTGTGTTCGTGATAATGCTCCTTAACATCCGTGCAGAGAAAGGAAAACGTACTACACATGCAGGAGTGATCGGCACAGTGGTCGGTTTTCTTACGCTTTTCCTGACCTTTAATTTCCTGAATAACAGTACTTTGTCGGGAGTTCATGGAGGACTTACTACGGAAATCATAAACAAGGTCGGGAATACAGAGCTAATCGGGCGGGCACTGTACTCCGACTTCCTGCTTCCGTTTGAGATAACCTCGATTCTGCTGCTGGTTGCTATCATTGGCGCAGTTATCCTTACCAAGAAGAAAATATAACGTAACAGGGGTGACGAGATGCTTTCACTGCACAGCTATCTGCTACTAAGCGCAATACTATTCTCCATCGGGACCATTGGGGTTCTCGTTCGGCGCAACGCCATCGTGATCTTCATGTGCGTCGAACTGATGCTTAATTCGGTTAACCTTACTTTTATTGCCTTTTCAAAGTACCTCGGTAACATCGACGGTCAGATATTTGTCTTCTTCGTCATGACGGTTGCCGCTGCCGAAGCGGCTGTAGGCCTTGCACTAATGATCGCTTTCTATAAGAACCGCGAATCAATTGATGTCGAGGATCTAAACCTGATGAAGTGGTAGCCTCGGGCACGCAATTCAAGGAATCATTTCACTCAAGGAGTCCGGAATGTTTGACAATGTATGGCTCATACCACTGTTCCCCCTGATCGGTTTTCTGGTCAATGGCCTATTGGGCAAGAAGATCAAGAACGAGACAGTCATCGGAAGCATCGGCGCTGGAATGGTTCTCTGTTCGTTCATAGTCGCGGTAATGACGTTCATACGTCTCACCGGGATGCCGATAGAGGAACGTGTACACGATGTGAAGATCTTCACCTGGATTAAATCAGGCAATTTCCAGGCGGACATAGCTTTTCTGATTGACCCCCTCTCTTGCGTAATGCTTCTAATTGTTACCGGGGTCGGTTTCTTGATTCACGTCTATTCAATAGGCTACATGCATGGAGAAGAGGGGTTTTATCGGTTTTTTGCGTACCTGAACCTCTTTATGTTCTCAATGCTTCTGTTGGTGATGGGCAACAACCTCCTGTTGATGTTTGTCGGCTGGGAAGGTGTTGGTCTCTGCTCCTATCTTCTGATTGGATATTACTTCCATAAGAAATCGGCTGGCGATGCAGGCAAGAAGGCATTCGTCATGAACAGGGTTGGTGACTTTGGTTTTCTGCTTGGCCTCTTCACCCTCTACTGGTACCTAGGACAGAACCACGGCATCTGGACAATTCAGTTCACAGAGTTGGCCAAGTCGGCAGATCTGTTTCCTGTCGGCGGAATCGTTACTATTATCACTCTCTGTTTCTTTGTTGGCGCCACAGGCAAGTCAGCACAAATTCCTCTTTACACCTGGTTGCCTGACGCAATGGAAGGTCCTACGCCAGTATCAGCCCTTATACATGCAGCGACGATGGTAACGGCTGGTGTCTATATGATCGGCAGGATGAATTTCCTTTTCATCAAAGCCCCGGAAACCTTGATGGTTATTGCTATTATCGGTGCTGCAACTGCTTTCTTTGCCGCAACAATTGGAACCGCCCAGAACGATATTAAACGAGTTCTTGCGTATTCAACTGTTTCGCAGCTCGGATACATGTTTCTGGCCATGGGTACCGGCGCCTTTGCTGCAGGTATCTTCCACCTGATGACACATGCATTCTTTAAAGCCTGTCTCTTCCTCGGGTCAGGCGCGGTCATTCATTCCATGCATGGCGCCCTGCACCATGGACATCTTCATGACGATGCCCAAGATATGCGAAACATGGGTGGTCTAAGATCCAAGATGCCGTTGACGTTCCTTACATTCCTGATCGCAACCATTGCCATTGCAGGGATTCCCGGTTTTGCCGGATTCTTCTCAAAGGACGAGATTCTCTGGCAGGCGTTTGCAAACCCACATCATGGCAGTCTTAATTATGTTCTGTGGGGGCTTGGCGCTGCAGCAGCCGGTTTAACTGCATTCTACATGTTCCGACTTGTCTTTATGACCTTCTTCGGAGAGTGCCGTATCAACCCTAAGGTCAAGGATCATCTTCACGAGTCACCGATGGTTATTGTATTTCCGCTCATTGTTCTGGCTTTACTCTCAGCAATTGGTGGATATCTCGGAGTTCCAAAGATTCTTGGTAATGTTCTTGGCGGTATGCCAAATTACTTTGAAAATTGGCTTGAGCCGGTATTCAAGTGGTCCGAGCATTATGCCAAAGCTAATGTACATGGTGGTCCACATCTCAGTCACGCTGTAGAGTGGGGGCTTATGGGACTTTCCGTTGTTATTGCCCTCATCGGCATTAGCATCGCTTACACTATGTACATAGCAAACAACAAGCTTCCAGAAAAATTTACATCTACCTTCCCTGCACTGCATCGCGCGGTATTCAACAAGTGGTACATTGATGAACTGTACGATTTCCTCTTTGTCAATCCATGCAAGGCATTTGGTAACTTCCTCTGGAAGGGATTTGATGTGCTTGTTATTGATGGGATCGTCAATGGTACAGCAAAGGTAGTCATGGGTATCAGCGCCGGGCTCAAAGGACTGCAGTCCGGTTATACACACAATTATGCTCTCGGCATGGCACTTGGTGCAGTAGTCATCGTAGCAGTTTATGTTTTACGATAATACATACAGAAATATCTTCTTAGAGATAGAGCAAAAGGAGCAGATTCAATGAACGACATGATCCTGAGCCTCATGACCTTTTCACCGCTGGTCGGGATACTGCTGCTGTTCTTCATCCCGAAGGACAGTCACGGCCTGCTGCGGGGGGTCGCCCTTGTCACATCCCTGGTCACTTTCTTCATCTCACTTCCTATAGCGACCGGATATGTGACTAATGCCGAGTTTCAGTTTGTACAGAAAATGCCATGGATCGCGGCCGGGCCATTCCAGATGAGCTATCACGTGGGGATTGACGGTATCAGCCTCTGGCTGGTGATTTTGACCACGTTCATGATGCCGATTGCAATACTCTCTACGTGGACGGCTGTAGAGGTGAAGGTCAAGGAGTACATGATCTTCCTCCTGCTCCTTGAAGTAGGAATGCTTGGCGCCTTTGTCTCACTTGATATGTTCCTTTTCTACATATTCTGGGAACTCATGCTGATTCCGATGTATTTCATTATCGGAATATGGGGCGGGAAAAACAGGGTCTACGCAACTATCAAGTTCTTCATCTACACAATGGTCGGTTCGCTACTCATGCTGGTCGCTTTGATCACTCTTTATTTCAAAGCTGGAGGCGGGGACTTTAACCTCCTTCGTTTTTATGGACTGAATCTTCCGATTGAAACCCAGATCTGGATGTTCCTTGCTTTTGCCCTGGCCTTCTCTATTAAAGTTCCGATGTTCCCGTTTCATACATGGTTACCCGATGCACATACCGAGGCGCCGACTGCCGGTTCTGTAATCTTGGCAGCCGTACTTCTCAAAATGGGTACATATGGTTTTGTCCGCTTTGCTATGCCGCTCTTTCCTGAGGCAACAGCCAAGTTTACGCCGCTTATCTGCACACTCGCAGTCATCGGTATCATATATGCCGCTCTGGTAGCCATGGTGCAGGAGGATGTGAAGAAGCTGGTTGCATACTCATCAGTTGCTCACCTTGGGTTCGTAATGCTTGGCGTATTCGCACTCAATCAGCAGGGTGTTGCAGGCGGCATGCTGCAGATGATTAATCACGGGATTTCAACCGGCGCACTCTTCCTTATCGTCGGCTTCATTTATGAACGCCGACATACCAGGCTGATCACCGACTTCGGTGGCCTTTCCAAGCAGATGCCTGTTTTTGCAACCATCTTTATGATTGTTACCCTCTCCTCCATAGGACTCCCCGGAACCAACGGTTTTGTCGGTGAGTTTCTGGTGCTGATCGGGGCATTCGAAAGCAATATTCGCTGGTATGCAGTTATCGCATCCAGCGGCGTTATCCTTTCAGCAGTGTACATGCTCTGGATGTTCCAGCGCGTGATGTTCGGCGAACTTTCAAATCCAAAGAATCAGAATCTAAAGGATCTTAATGTTCGCGAATTAGTCATAATGGTGCCACTTGTAATTCTGATCTTTGTCATGGGAGTATATCCGAACCCGTTTCTTGACCGGATGGCGCCATCCATCGACAGGATGATACAGACCACCAAGATCAAGCAGCAGATAGCAGTACAAGCTCCTGCAATGATGCCGGCTCAGGCAGCGCCTGAGTCCATGGGGCTTCCGGCCGGCCACGCTGCAGTGCCGGCAGTTAAGTAAATATACGGTTATCAAGCTCCGGAGGTAAAGACTCAATGGATATGCTTCAATTTCCGGCCAATATCGCGGCTGCAGCAGGTGTGAACTTTGCGGCAATAATGCCGGAGGTCATCCTCTCGGTCATCGCCATGGCGCTGCTGCTCATCAACGTTTTTGTTCCGAGTGAGCAGAAGGCGTACCTGGGGTATCTAAGCCTCGTCGGCATCGTTGTCACTTTCTTTGCAGTTGTGAGCGGCTGGGACAACCCACAGGGCGGCTTCAACAATTCGGTGCTTCAAGACAATTTTGCACTCTTTTTCAAAGGGATTTTCCTGGTTTCCGCATTCCTGACGATATTGATTACAGATCAATATCTTCAACGTGAGGAGTGCAATTGGGGTGAGATATACCCCCTGATTCTTTTTGCCACTGTCGGTATGATGCTGATGGCTTCCGGCACCGATCTGATGACAATATTCTTAGGCCTTGAGGTTCTGTCCGTATCTCTCTACATCCTTGCCGGATTCAATCGTGCCAACGTAAAATCAAATGAGGCAGGCCTCAAGTATTTCCTTTTAGGAGCATTTTCCACAGGTTTTCTCCTTTACGGTATGGCCCTTACATACGGCGCCACAGGCACAACTCGTATTGCAACAATAGCTTCATTTATATCACAGAACGGACTGGCCCTTAGCAACCCTATGCTGCTTGTTGGCATGTTACTTATGTCAGTAGGATTTTCTTTCAAGATTGCAGCTGCACCTTTCCATATGTGGACTCCGGATGTATATGAGGGAGCTCCTACACCGATGACAGCATTTATGTCGGTTGGGCCAAAAGCCGCTGGGTTTGCAGCTTTCCTGCGCGTCCTCCTAGTGGCATTTCCAGCTTTTCAGGCTGACTGGTCACAGCTTCTGTGGGTCCTTGCAGTGTTGACCATGACAGTTGGTAACATCACTGCCCTCTATCAGACTAATATAAAGAGAATGCTTGCGTACTCTTCTATAGCCCATGCAGGTTATGTCCTTGTTGGTTTCACAGCCGGGAATGCAGTTGGTACTGCGGGTATTCTCTTCTACATGCTTTCCTACGCATTTATGAATATCGGCGCATTTGCTATTATTGTTATGGTTGGGAAGAAAGGCGAGAATAACAATAACGTCTCCGATTATGCTGGATTCGGTTTCAAGCACCCTCTTCTCGGTATGTGCATGTCCATCTTTCTTTTTTCTCTTGCAGGCATTCCACCGGCAGCCGGCTTTATCGGTAAGTTCTATCTCTTCTCAGGTGCAATTCAAGCGGGCTACATTTGGCTTGCCGTAATAGGTGTGCTTAACAGTGCTGCATCTGTTTATTATTATCTTCGAGTAATGGTTTTTATGTACATGAAGGATCCGACAGAAGAGTTTGAGTGGCTCAAGGTTTCCCCGTCATTGGCCTTCTGTCTTCTTATTTCTGTCGCAGGAGTGTTGATCCCGGGCATAGTTCCTGGTACTCTTCTTCAGTTGGCTCAAAAAGCAATACTTATGTAATATGTATAGAATCTGTACAACAAAGCCCCTCTGGTTTCAGAGGGGCTTTGTTGTTTTGGGTGCAAATAGTGAGAGCTTCTGAAGTTCAATGGAGAACCAATTATGGGGAAAAACCGGATACTATGTAATCGGCGGGAGGTGCGGGTACATTGTAGCATGACAATACAATTCCGGGTCAGTCATGAAAACAACTACGGTACTTGCTGGAACCTTGGTCTGCATGGGATGTACGTACTGTTCGACGGTGATATTCTTCATGGGGAACCCATTGAAATGAGCTTTGTGATATCCGAAGAGTATCCACTGCTTATCGAAGCTCAGGGTCAAGTGGTTTGGGTGAATATCGGTAAAACGAGAAAACAGCCTGATCTTCCTGAAGGATTTGGTGTTGAATTCCTGAAATTGGAGAAAGAGGCACGCTCGGCAATCAGCAAATTCGTAGAGCAGGAATGATTATTTCTCAGCCCTTTCCGTTGCAGTTTGAAGCTCGCCCCCTTTACGCACTCCCTTTGCAAAGCCAAGAATCATCATGACTGCCGGCAACAGTTGCATTAAAACAATCAGTGCACACAGTGCCAGGAAAATCCATACAAACACATTGCTGCTGTCTTCGCGAGCGCCAGATGCTGCA
>JAYSLX010000058.1:0-8008 GCA_043725245.1 Geobacteraceae bacterium
CGAAACGGTATCTGTTGACTGATCAGGATGGCCAGTAGAATCAACTTACGGGTTAAGTTGATTCGGTCAGAATCTCAAGGCCGACAGACTCCTAGAGAAAAAGTTGAAAGAAGCAGATGAGGAATTTGATGGTGATATTCGCAGAATAATCATTCAGGGGCTTGCTATCGGACTGGTTGGAATTCTCCTCCAGGCCGGACTTGCCGGATGGCTCATCAGGTCAATTTTGAAACCGGTTAACGCTATGGGATCCATGCTCCAGGACATGGCCCAGGGTGAAGGGGACCTTACCCGCCGTCTCGACGACAGCAGCAAGGACGAAATCGCTGTTGCCAGCGGTTACTTCAACCAGTTCGTCGAAAAGCTCCACGGGATCATCTCAAGTTTAGCCAGCAACAGCCAACAGGTCGCATCCGCCGCCACCCAGTTGATGGCAACAGCAGAGCAGATCGCCACCGGAGCTGAAGAGGTTGCAGCCCAAACCTCCACCGTAGCAACAGCAGGCGAAGAGATGTCCGCCACAAGTGGCGACATAGCCCAGAACTGCCAGAATGCGGCAGAAGGAAGCACCCAGGCAAGCCAGGACGCAAGCGCCGGGGCAGATGTTGTGAACAATACGGTCCAGGTAATGGGGCGGATAGCAAACCGTGTACAAGAGACCGCCAAGACCGTGGAGAGCCTGGGTGCACGAAGCGATCAGATCGGAGAAATCGTAGCCACCATCCAGGACATTGCCGATCAGACCAACCTGCTTGCCCTGAACGCCGCCATTGAGGCAGCCCGCGCAGGCGAGCAGGGACGGGGCTTTGCAGTTGTTGCCGATGAGGTAAGGGCCCTTGCGGAGCGGACCACCAAGGCGACCCGCGAGATCAGTGAGATGATAAAGGCGATCCAGAGCGAGACAAAGGGTGCCGTGTCTGCCATGGAAGCAGGGGTGCATGAGGTAGAGCAGGGGACAGCCGAGGCAGCTAAGTCAGGCCAGGCTCTTCAGGAGATACTGGAGCAGATCAACGCCGTTACCATGCAGATAAACCAGGTTGCCACTGCAGCAGAAGAGCAGACCGCCACCACCAGCGAGATAAGCAGCAACATACTCCAGATCACCGATGTTGTTCAGGGTACCGCAAAAGGTGCACAGGAATCTGCTGTAGCAGCCAGTCAGCTTGCAAGGACTGCGGAAGAGCTACAGCGGATTGTGGGCCAGTTCAAGTTATGATCTGAGATATTTCGATAAGACAAAGTAAAGGGCCTGCCGGGAAACTTCCGGCAGGCCCTTTCTTATATCTAAAGGTTTAGCCTCTGTATAATCAGCTCTTCTCGACCTTTACGTTTACGATGTTTCCGTTACGACTGAGAAGTCCGGCTACGTTCAGTTGAGAGAAGTGGTAAGGGGCGAACAGCACGCCCGGCTGGAGTTTACTGCTGACCTTGGCGTACCCGGTTATGCCTGTTGTCGCAGAACTTACCTTGACTGCCGAACCATCGGCAATCCCGAGGCGTTTCGCGTCTTCTTCGTGTATTTCTATGTATCCCCGCTCTGATACCGAGAGGTTATTATCCGAGCGAGTTGACATGGTGCCGTTGTGGAACCCAATTGCACCTACGGAAAGAATGAACGGGAACTGGCTGTCAGCGGCGCTTCCGGTGCTGATGGGATTGAGCCCGGAGAAGCTGAAGGTTGCCGGCGGTGCATCGACCTGCTTGACCATTCCTGAACACCGGCCGTCAACCAGTTGGCAGTTGCCCGCATAGAAACCGACTTCGTTCTTGAGCTCTTCGGTGATCTCCGCAACCTTTCGTGCATGCGGTTCGCCGGTAAGTCTGCTATAGAGTTCTGCAATGATGTCCCAGTCTTCCCTGGCCTCACCCGGAGGGGATACGGCTCGAGTGAGACACTGGATACGGTTGTCAGGGGTTGTGAATGTCCCGTTTTTCTCTGCAGCTGCAGCGCCAGGGAATACTACATGAGCCATCTCCGTAAGCTCTCCGTGTGCGATATCCTGAACAATCAGAAGTTCAAGCTTTGCAAGTGCCGCCTTGATTCTGGCGCTTTCAGGGAAAGATGCCAGCGGATCGGAGCCAAGGATGTAAAGCCCCTTGATGGTGCCCTGTTCAATAGCGTCAACAATCTGCCAGAGGTCCTTGCCGGGTTTTTCAACAGGCTTGTACCCGGGGAGGAAGTTGGGGGTAACCCCCATGTCGAGCATCCCCTGGATGTTGTTTTTCTGCTCTATGGCGATTAATCCGCCGTTTACTGAGGCAGGTGAGCCGAGGAGCAGTGCGAGGTCGGCAATGGCGTTGACAGCGCCGGTTGACGATCTGCCGCGGATGACGTCGGCACCGAAAAGGATCATAACGTTCTTCTTCCCCTTCAGGTATCCGGCGGCCTCTTTGAGGTCTGACTCGGATACCCCTGCAGATGCAGCGAGATCAGCAATCTGCTGGCCTGCAAGGGAGGATTTCAGTGTATCGAGGCCGGAAGTTCTTGAAGAGATGAACTCAGCATTTTCAGCACCGTTGTCGATAATAGCCTTCATCAGTCCGGCAACGAGAGCAACTTCGGCGCCCGGCTTGTACTTGAGATGGGTGTTGGCTAGCTTCTTCAGCTTCACGTCACGGACATGTGCAAGAATCAGCCGAGCATCGTTCTTTGTGGCAGCCTTTATAACGCGGTACTCAACACCGGTCGATTCAGCGTTAAGGTCGCTGCCGATAACGATGATCGCATCAGCCTTGTCGATCTTATCTATTGGCCCAGCGCCTGCGCATCCAAGACGTTCCCAAAGGAGTTGCTTTGTCTGCGCATAGCCGAAACGGGCTTCGGAGTCGATATTGTTGGTGCCGATCCCCTTCCGGAGAAGCTTCTGGAAGAGAAAGCTCTCTTCATTGGTGACACGCGGTGAGCCGATGCCGGCAAATGCGTCTCCCCCGATCTCCTTGATTTTCTGGGTCGCAAAGCTCATTGCCTTGTTCCAGTCGGATTTGGCCTTGTTGACCATTGGGACTGTGAGCCGTTTGGGAGAGTTGAGGTAGGCATAGCCGAATCTGCCATTGATGCAGATGTTGCCGCTGTTGTATGTCGAGTCATCGCTTGTGACACGCTCGACGCGGTTGTTGCGGGAGTGGTATTCGATCTGGCATCCGGTGGAACAGAACCCGCAGATACTCTTGGTTACGGTGAAGGTCCAGGGACGGCCGCGAAACTTGAAAGGCTTGGTAATGAGCGTTCCGGTAGGGCAGACGCCTACGCAGTTGCCGCAGAACTCGCAATCAAGAGGCTTGCCGTCAACCGTGTCGATAATGGTGTTGTCGCCGCGGTTGACTACCCGGATAGCGTCGCACCCAACGATTTCGTGATCGACCTTGACGCATTTTTCACAGAGGATGCAACGGTTGGGATCGCTTTCGATGAGCGGCCAGTCGTAGCGGATCGGTTGCCGCTCAAGAACGGCAGAGTAGCCCGGTTTGTTCACTTCTATTGCATAGGTGCAGTTCTGCAGGTCGCATTCTCCGGCAGCATCGCAGACAGGGCAGTCAAGTGGATGGTTCACCAGAATCAGCTCCATGATCTTGCGACGGATCTCCGTTAGCCGATCCGATTGGGTGGTAACGTTTATCCCCTCCTTGACCGGCGTGTTGCATGCGGTCATGGTCCGGTCAACACCTTCGATCTCCACTGCGCAGATCCGGCATGCGCCGGTTGGGGAGATCTTCTGAAGCCAGCATAGTGTGGGGATGGTTATCCCGACCGTTGCTGCCGCTTCCAGGATCGTGGCCCTCTTGGGGACAGATACGTTTTTGCCGTCGATAGTCAGACTGACCATATGTAGAGCACCTCTAGTGAGTTCGATATATTAGACAGCTGCCATTGCCATCCGGTAGCAGCGGAGACATCGTTCTGCTTCGCGTACGGCCTGGCTGTTGACAAGGCCGAGTTCTACTTCCTGATAGTTCCCCTTGCTGGCGCGCTCCTTGCCGTGGATCTCGGTCTGATGTTCGCGATGTGCCGAGTCGAGCCAGGGGACCTGCTCGTTCTTGTCGTACACGCTCATGTAGGAAAGGATATCCTCCATGATCTCATCATCGGTGATGTATGCCTTCCCCTCTTCCAGCCAGCGCTGGATGACCCTGGCGGCACGGTGGGCGTTGCCGACGCAGGCAACAACGGTGAGCGGGCCGATCTCGGCATCCCCACCGGCAAAGATGCCGTCCAGATCCGTGATAAGGGTTCGGGCAAGCTCATTTCCCATCCCGTCCTTCAAACCCTTGCCGTCCGCCCCCTTGAGCGGGACAAACTTGGTCACAATGGTGTTCCACTTGGTAATGTCTATTCCCATATCAGCAGGTATGAAGGAGAGGTCCGGGTCCTGGCCGATGGCCGGAATTACCGTGTCGCACTCAACAATAAACTCGCTCCCTGCTACAGGTTCCGGCCGTCGACGTCCGGAGGCATCCGGTTCACCCATCGCCATCCTGACGCACTCAACTCCGGTCACGGTCTCGTTATCATCAACGATGATCTTGGTCGGGAGAACCTGGAACTCGAAACGTACACCTTCCTCATCAGCGCCGTCAACTTCCCAGGAATCCGCCGGCATCTCCTTGCGGGAGCGACGATAGAGAAGAATTGACTCCTCTGCCCCTTCGCGCAGGGCCACACGGACACAGTCAATGGCTGTGTTGCCGCCGCCGACCACGCAGACTTTCTTGCCCATGCCGGTCGGCTTCCCCATATAGGCCTCGCGGAGGAAGTCGATCCCCCCTTTGAGGAAGCCCTTGTACCCCTTGTCTTCACCTTCAACACCCATAGGCTTTGAGCGGTGAGCGCCTGGGGCAAGGAAGACTGCGTCGAATTTCTGTTTCAGCTCGGCCAGTGAAATATCCTTGCCGATCCGGGTATCATAGACGATCTCAACACCCATGCTGGCGATGATGTCGATGTCTCGCTGGAGAATGTGACGCGGCATGCGATAGGCCGGGATCCCGACGGCGATCATCCCTCCGCCGAACCCTTCAGGCAGTGCCTCATAGATGGTGCAGGGGTAACCTTCGAGAGCAAGGTAGTAGGCTGCTGCCAGACCTGCAGGGCCGGCGCCGACAATGGCAATGGTCTTGTTCTTTCGTGGCTTGGGCAACATTGGAGGAGCATGATGATGCTGCCACTCGTAGTCGGATGCGGAGCGTTTGAGAACCATGATGCTGATCGGTTCATCAACCTGCTTGCGCCGGCAGGCGGTCTCGCAGGGGTGCGGACATACCCGGCCGCAGACCGAAGGTAGCGGCATGTTCTCGCGGACTACCTCGAGGGACTCCTCGAATCGGTACTCCTTGATCGCCTCGATGTAGGTCGGAATGTCGATATGTGCAGGGCACTTGTCCTGGCACGGAGCGGTATATTTGTGAATGTATCTGTGCCGCTCTGAAGCGCTCCTGCTTCCACTTATGTAGGCGAGATAATCGTCGCGGAAGTGCTGGACCGAATCAAAGACCGGTACCGCGGAAGTGGGGCAGAGAGTACACTTGCAGTTTTTCAGAAGGTCGGCCAGATCCGCAATGGTTGCCAGATCGGACTCCTTACCCTTACCGGAGACAATGCCGGTCAGGGTGTCCATCAGAACCTTGGTCCCCTTCTTGCCCGGGCTGCATTTCCCGCAGCAGTAAAGGGTCTGCACCCGCCGCATATACTCAGCCGCCATTGCCGGGACATCCACCCCCCTGTCGTAGAGGATTATCCCGTCCCACCCCATGAAGGCAGCCAGAGACTTCTCTCCGTCCAAAGTTGTCGGCAGGCGGAACGTAGCCTCTTTTTCCTCACCGCCTGAGCGGTTATCAACTATGCTTCTACCCCAGCTGGAAAAAACCACCTGTGCCACGTGTGCCTCCGAATAACCGTGCGGCAGTGCCCGGAAATTAAAGTAACTTACTGTTTTTATATGGTAAATTATCCTACTACCTGTGTATACAGTATGCAACTATTAGCACAACAAACCCTGTATAATCAAGCTAAAAAAACAATCCATTGGAAATTATTCAGAATTGCATGCTCCCTTCGGCTCTGGTATACCGTGATATGGAAGCAATTACTCGTGAGAGCTGGAAGAAAAGGGAAAACAATGGCCGGAATGGAGCAGTTCACCGAGGGGTTTGCATCGCTTTTTGAAATAAACATGGGGATCAAGCCCGGAGAGCGGATCGTTGTTTTCGGGGACAGGATACGTCCGGACGAGAAGCTGGACCCGGATGACGCGAATCGCCGCCATAGGCTTGCCGAGGTTGCAGAAGCGGCTGCCGCATTTGCCGTGAAGAGCTACGGGAACTCCTGTTTTATAAGCTTTCCAGCCACACCCGCCTCTGGAGCAGAGCCACCGGCACTGCTATGGAGAGCCGTGTTTGGCGAAAACATCGTCGCCGGACTGAAGGCTGAAGGCCTACTGGAAAGGCTCCTGATTAAGAGCGCTGACGAGGAAGATCTGGCAAGGGCGAGCAAAATGGTTATCGCCGGCAGTTCCGAGGTGGCCGACGTAGTGGTTGCAATGTCAAACAACTCGACAAGCCACACCCGCTTCCGTGCACTGGCGAATGTTGCCGGCACGCGCTTCGCGAGCCTTCCCCACTTTGACCCGGATATGTTTTTCACATCCATGTGTGTGAACTGGCAGGAACTCGCAGCCCGGACCTCGCGCCTGGCAGAGGCCTTGCGCGATGCAGTGGAACTGCGGCTCACCACCCCCAACGGCACCAGGATGGCCTTCGGCTCTGCAGAGCGTCCTGCTGAAGGGGATGACGGCCTTCTCGTTACTGCCGGCAGTTTCGGAAATCTCCCGGCCGGCGAGGTCTATCTGGCTCCCCTTGAAGGGACAAGCGAAGGTGAACTGGTACTGGAGTATGCGCCGACCCGTAAACTGAAGTCGCCTGTCCGCTTGCTTGTCAGCAAGGGCCTGGTTACTGATGTCCTTGGCGACGAGCCGCACGCCGCAATACTGAGGGAAGTATTTGCCGGAAACCCATTGACCAGGAACGTGGCAGAGCTCGGTATCGGCACCAATGACCGGGCTAAACGCCCGGACAACATACTGGAAGCGGAAAAGATCCTCGGGACCGTACATGTCGCACTTGGCGACAACTCCGGATTTGGCGGCATCGTACAGGTGCCGTTCCATGAGGACTACATCTTTTACCAACCAACCCTGAAGGCACTGATGGCCGGCGGAAACGAGATTACTCTTCTGGACAATGGCTCTCTGGTAGTATGAGCCATCACCTCCATATCAACAAAATGGTCAGGACCCATGCCACGGTAGTTGACAGGGGAAAGACCGTCTGGGCAAATCGTCGCTGGAGGGGTTTATGAAAATCATCGGCTTGACCGGCGGCATAGCCTCGGGCAAGAGCACCGTTGCAAGGCTCCTCGAGAAGCTGGGTGCATCAATTATAGACGCCGACCAGTTGGCCCGCGATGCAGTGGAACCGGGAAGCCCGGCCTATGCTGCCATCGTCGAAGCATTTGGGGCAACAATTCTTCACCCTGACGGTACCATTGATCGACCGGCACTTGGGGCGATTGTCTTTGCAGACCCGGATGCGCGTAGACGCCTTGAAGCAATAACACATCCCGCAATAGCGAAGCTGGCTGAAGAGCGCCTGGCGCGTCTTCGTGCCGATGGGACAGCAGTTGCCATCTACATGGCTCCGCTTCTGGTCGAGGCCGGCGTCACGGAGCGTGTCGATGAGATCTGGGTGGTGTACATAGACCGTGAAACTCAGATGGAGCGACTGATGCAGAGGGACAACATGGGCCGTGAAGATGCGCTCAGGAGGATCAACAGCCAGATGCCGATGGATGAGAAGCGGCTTTACGGCAAAGTGGTCATCGACAACAGAGGTGATTTGGAAGAGACGGACCGGCAGGTCAGAGAAGCTTGGGAAAGGGAAAATCTGGAGAATGGGGCCAGAGGCTAGACGAGGGACAAGGGACTAGCTGTTGCCAATCCCCGGTCACCAGTCCCCG
>JAYSLX010000059.1:0-2334 GCA_043725245.1 Geobacteraceae bacterium
TTCTTGAAGAGAGCAACCGACTCTTCGAGGATCCGACCTTTCGGGATGGCAATAGTGATATAATCGGTCATGGTTCCTTCACCCTCTTGATGTCGGCTCCCAGTGCCGCTAGTTTCCTCTCGATGGCTTCATACCCACGATCCAGATGATAGATGCGGGATACCTCGGTAGTGTTGTCTGCAGCAAGCCCAGCCAGGATAAGAGACGCGGAGGCACGGAGATCAGTCGCCATAGATGGCGCACCGGAGAGCTTCTTTACCCCTTTGACCGTTGCACTGTTGCCTTCAACGGTGATGTCGGCTCCAAAACGGATCAACTCCGAAACATGCATAAAACGGTTCTCGAAGATATTCTCTGAAATAACGCTTGCCCCATCGGCGATGCACATAAGCGCCATGAACTGCGCCTGCATGTCCGTAGGAAACCCCGGATAGGGACGAGTCTTGATATTCACACTTCTGGGGCGTCGCGGCCCCTTGACCCGAACCACACCATCCTTGTTGGTGATCTCTGCACCGGCGTCCTGCAGTTTGAAAACCAGAGCATCGAGGTGTTCCAGCTGCATGTTGTTAATCCTGATGTCGCCTCCGGTTATGGCAGCAGCCACCATGAAGGTGCCGGCCTCTATCCTGTCCGGCATCACCCGGTAGCAAACCGGAGCGAGCTCGCTGACACCGGAGATACGGATGGTATCGGTCCCTGCCCCCTCGATCCGTGCCCCCATTTGGTTAAGCATTGTGGCTAGATCGATAATCTCTGGCTCCCGAGCCGCGTTTTCCAGAACCGTCTCCCCCTTGGCTGTTGCTGCAGCCATCATAAGGTGCTCGGTCCCCCCAACCGTGGGCATGTCGAAGTTGATTCTGGCCCCCTTGAGACGCTTGGCCTTTGCCTCCACGTAACCGTGAGCAAGGTGTATGTCTGCACCCAACGCCTTAAGCCCCTTCAGATGCTGGTCTATGGGCCGGGCACCTATGGCGCAACCGCCCGGGAGCGACACCCTTGCCCTGCCATGCCTTGCAAGCAGAGGCCCGAGCACGAGGACCGATGCGCGCATGGTTTTTACCAAGTCATAGGTAGCCTCCACGTTATTGACGTCGGTTGTGTCGATCCGCACAACGTTACCATTCCCCAGGACCCGCGCTCCCAGGGACTCCAGCACCTTGATGGTTGTGTTTATGTCGCGCAGGAAAGGTACGTTGCTGATCTCAAAGATGCCTGGAGCGAGGATGGTGGCACAGAAAATAGGGAGCGAGGCGTTCTTGGAACCACTGACTTTGACCTCACCAGCAAGCTTCTTCCCCCCATGAATAATGAGTTTATCCAATGCAGTACCTCTATAATGTATTAGTAGGGGCAAACCTTGTGTTTGCCCTGGTCACGGACGATCACAAGGATCGCCCCTACGACAACCTTCCCCCGACCACCCTGTCGATGAGCGATGGATCCTTGGCAACGAACGGATCAGCAAAGCCCGCCTTTACGAACATCTCCTGCACAGCCTCGGCCTGGCCGATTCCCACCTCAAGCATAAGCCACCCGCCTGCATTCAAGTACCCAGGCGCAGCCGGTATGATGAGCCGGTAGAAGTCGAGACCATCCCTGCCGCCATCCAAGGCCATGCGCGGCTCGTAATCACGCACCTCCGACTGGAGGGTCTCCAGGTCATCCGTAGGTATGTAGGGCGGATTGGAAACAATCAGATCGAACCGCTGATTCCTGAACGGCTCGAAGAGCGACCCCTCGAAGAGGGTCAACCGGACGCCGTGGCGCTCCGCGTTTCGCTCTGCCAGAACAAGGGCATCTGGCGAGCGCTCAACGCCACAGACTTCCGCACCCGGAAGGGATTTAGCCAGGGCTATGGCTATACACCCGCTTCCCACGCCAATATCCAGCGCATTCTTTGCGGCAGGAGCCCGTCGGAGGGCCTCTTCCACCAAGACTTCGGTGTCATGCCTGGGAATAAGTGCCGCCGGGGTCGCTTCGAATTCGAGCCCGTAAAATCCCTGGCTGGCGAGGATGTACTGAAGCGGCTCATGCTTGGCGCGTCGGGCCACCATGCCGCGGCAGGCTGAAAGTTCATCATCGCTGAGCGGTTTTTCATAGTTGACGTACAGCCCCACCCGGTCGAGCCCCGTAGAAGCACAAAGGAGCCATTCAGCCTCTAAACGGGCGTTATCTATCCCCTTCTCAGCCAGGTATCCCTTTGTCCACTCAAGGACCTTCAGGACAGTCCATATTTCCGGTTTTTCTACCATTCGCCACTCACCCCTGGAACGTGATTTTTCGCAAGGTCAAGGCGCCCTAGGTGCAACGCGGAGGCGTAGCAGCGCTACG
>JAYSLX010000060.1:0-7659 GCA_043725245.1 Geobacteraceae bacterium
CGAACCTGTCAGAACATCCAAGATGGATATTCTGGATGTCTTGAGCAGAAGCCTCGAAAGAGGGCCTAAGTTCCCGTAAGTAACGGACGGAATCCGTGAGGCAGGGTCGGGTGCTTATAGGACACTAGGGATGGAAGTCAACAACGGAGAAGCTGTCAGGAACCGCCGTGTACGGAACCGTACGCACGGTGGTGTGGGAGGACGGCGGGGGAGACCCCGCCTCCTACCCGATTAGTCGCGGGAGCTTGAATAGTTACATAGTGGAGTTTATTTGGACGCCGAGTCACCAACAAATCTGACCATGGAGGAGCTCTGTTCCTGCCTCATGGGGCGCGAGGAGCGGATACTTGCGCTGGTCCGGCGTTTTTTCTCCCTGGATGACCTGCTGGCAATCAAGGCTCGGCTCATCGGTACAGGCTTCATCGGCGGCAAGGCTGTGGGAATGCTCCTGGCCCGCGCCATCCTCACGTCAGACAGCGATGGGGGATGGGAAGAGCTCCTTGAGCCGCACGACTCCTTCTTTGTCGGATCAGACGTCTTTCAATCCTATATAGACCACAATGGCTGGATGAAACTCTTTCTTGAGCAGCGGAGCGAAGCCGGATTTCTGAGCGGCGCTGCCAGACTGCGCGAACTGTTCATGGATGGGGAGTTCCCTCCTGAAATCAGCTCCAAATTTCGGAATATGCTGGAATACTACGGCCAGTACCCGATTATCGCCCGCTCGTCGAGCCTCCAGGAGGATGGTTTCGGCAATGCATTTGCCGGCAAATACGACAGCTTTTTCTGTGTTAATCAGGGGCACCTCGAGAACCGACTAGCCGAGTTCGAGGCAGCGGTTCGAAAGGTCTATGCCAGCGCCATGAGCGACGAGGCACTCCAGTACCGCCTGCAGCGGGGTCTTTCCCGCCAGGAAGAACATATGGCTGTCCTGGTCCAGCGTGTCTCGGGCCGCCGTCAGGGGGGCTACTTCCTCCCTGCGTTTGCCGGGGTCGGAATTTCCTACAACACCTTTGTCTGGAACTCCTCCATTGACCCAAAGGCTGGTATGCTCAGGCTGGTCGTAGGACTCGGCACCCGTGCAGTTGACCGTGTCGAGGGGGACTACCCTCGTATTGTCTCCCTTGACCAGCCGATGCTCCTCCCTTTCGGCGATCATGATGATCTGCGGCGCTTTACGCAGCGGGACGTTGACCTGTTGGATATCGATGCCAACTCACTTCGGACCATATCGCTCCGTGAACTGCTTGCCCACGAACACCGCCTCCCTATGGAGCTTTTCGGCGAAAGGGATAAAGGGGGCTGGCTGATCACCTTTGAGAGGCTCCTTACCAGGACCGGTTTCACTGCAACCATGCGACGCCTGCTGGCGACCATTGAAAAGGCCTATGATTATCCGGTTGACGTGGAGTTCACCGGGAACTTCCAGGATGACGGCTCGTTAAGGCTCAATGTGGTGCAGTGCCGCCCACTGCAGACTCGCGGTGTGCAGGCCATGCGCGTTGAGATAAACCACCGTCCTGATGGCGAAACCCTGTTCCGCTCTCATGGCAGCTTCATGGGAGGGAGTGCCGTCCAGCCCCTCAGGAGGGTTATCTTTGTCGATCCTGAAGGGTACACTGCGCTGAACCTCTCCGACAAGTACGAGCTGGCGCGGATCATCGGTCGACTCAACCGGCTCCTTCCCTCCCGGGAAGAAATGCCGACCCTGCTCATGGGGCCTGGTCGCTGGGGAACCACAACTCCTGCTCTCGGCGTGCCGGTCAGGTTTGCCGAGTTCAATGCAATTGCGGTGCTGGCTGAGGTCGCTTTCTCTGCCGGCGGCCTGATGCCCGAACTCTCCTTCGGCTCCCACTTTTTTCAGGACTTGGTGGAGACGGGGATATTCTATGTAGCGCTCTATCCCGAGAGAAAAGAGTGCTTCCTCAACAGCGGGCTGATGGCGGCACTTCCCAACCTTCTGGCCGAGTTGCTTCCCGATGATGCACGTTTTGCCGGGGTTGTCAGGGTAGTGGACCTCCCTGAGGGTTTCCGGCTGACTGCGGACATCGTGAGTCAAATGCTTTCCTGCACCCGCTTTCCTGAGGAGCCAGACAACTCTGATTCTGATGATGCGGCACAGACGTCATCGGACAATTCGAATGGAAGTGCTGACGACAAATGGGTTGTCACCACCGGTCTCCCAGCTCTGGATACGGTTCTTGGAGGACTTCGGCTAGGGGACAATGTGGTCTGGCGTGTGGACAGCGTGGAAGACTATCGCGGGTTTGTGCAGCCATTTGTGGATGCCGCGCTGGCCGATGGCCGCCAGGTGGTGTATGTCCGATTTGCCTCACATCCCCCGCTGCTGGATGACGACCCGCGCATAAAAGTTGCAGACCTTGATGCCTTCTGCGGTTTCGAGTCATTTACCGTCCGTCTCCATGTTCTGATTGCCATGGCAGGTCCGGAGGCGTTCTACGTATTTGACTGCCTCTCAAGCCTTCTTGATGCGTGGGCTACGGATGCCATGATCGGCAGTTTCTTTGCAGTAACCTGTCCGCTCCTGTTTGACCTGGGGACGGTTGCCTACTTTGCACTGCTGCGGGGGACGCACCCCTTTGACACCATCAGCCGTATCCGTTCCACAACCCAGCTGCTGCTCGATCTCTACAGCTTTAACGGCACACTCTACCTTCACCCTCTGAAAGTCTGGCGCCGCTCCTCTCCTACGATGTTCCTTCCGCACCGCCAGAACGGAGGGACGTTCGTTCCGATAACCTCCAGCTATGAGGCTACCAATCTTTTCATGGCGCTGAAAAGCCCGAATGCCGAGACGGTCGCTCCCCACATTGACCATTGGGAATGGCTTTTTCTGCAAGCAGGAAAGCTGGCAAGGGGGAAGGTGAGCGCCAAAAGCCGCCAGACCATGGTGGACGAGTTCTGTCGCCTGTTGATGGGTACGGATGTGCGGATGCTTGCGCTTGCCCGGCGTTACATGACCCTGGAGGATTTTATCTGGCTAAAAGGACGGCTCATCGCCACCGGCTACATCGGTGGCAAGGCTGCCGGTATACTGGTGTCAAGGGCAATCCTGCTGAGAGACCGGAAACGCGACTGGGATGCGGTGCTGGAGCCTCACGACTCCTTCTTCGTCGGATCCGATCTCTTCCATGCCTACCTCGTGCATAACGGATGGTGGCGAGTATTCATGGAGCACAAGACAAAGAAAGGCTATTTCAGCGGTGCAGCCAAACTCCGCAAGCTGCTGCTTCTCGGTGCGTTTCCGTCCGGTGTACGCGAGGAGTTTCAGAAGCTCCTGGAGTATTTCGGCCAGTACCCGGTTATCGTAAGGCTCAGCAGCCTGCAGGAGGACGGTTTCGGGAACGCCTTTGCCGGAAAGTACGGAAGTTTCTTCTGCGTGAATCAGGGGACGCCGGAGGAGCGATACTGCCAGTTCGAGGAGGCGGTCAGGCTTGCCTACGCAAGTACCATGAGCGAGGATGCGCTCGATTACCGGCTTCAGCGTGGACTGGACCGCCAGGAAGAGCAGATGGCACTGGTGGTGCAGCGGGTGGCAGGGGCCTACCACGGACGCTACTTCTTTCCGGAGATCAGCGGTGTTGCTCTTTCGTACAATACCTTTGTCTGGAATGAGACCGTGGACCCCCATGCAGGTATGCTCCGCCTCGTATTTGGCCTAGGAACCCGTGCCACGGCACGTGTTGCAGGAGACTACCCACGGATTGTCTCACTCGATCAGCCGACCGTGGTCCCTTTTGGGAGCGAGGACGGTGGTCGGCGTTTCTGCCAGCGTCAGATCGACCTGCTCAACAT
Source organism: Geobacteraceae bacterium (assembly GCA_043725245.1). GTDB lineage: Bacteria > Desulfobacterota > Desulfuromonadia > Geobacterales > DSM-12255 > Geoanaerobacter. Next base: position 3,817 of record JAYSLX010000060.1, read on the forward strand.
TGAGGAAAACGCCTGCCAGACGGTGCAGATTGCCGATCTTCTCGACGAGGGGATGCGGCTCCCTGAGATATACCACGCATCCGGAGCCAGGATGCCGAGCAGGATACGAAAAGGGGTCGAACCGGCACTTACCTTTGACCGGATGCTCGCCAAGAGTTCCTTTGCTTCCACAATGCGTCACATGCTTGCAACGCTGGAGCGTGCCTATGACTACCCGGTGGATGTTGAATTCACTGCCACCTTGCCCCCGGATGGCGAGCTGCGGATCAACCTTGTGCAGTGCAGGCCTTTGCAGACTCGCGGCGTACAGGTGCGGCGCGTGGAGATACCTGAAAGTCTTCCGGAGAATGAACTGCTTTTTCGTTCGCAGGGGCATTTCCTCGGTGGGAGCGTTTGTCTGCCGATTCGACGGGTTATCCTGGTGGAGAGCAGCGCGTTCATTGCTCTGCCGCTTACGGATCGTTACGAGCTTGCCAGGATTATCGGCAGGCTCAACCGCCTGATCCCTTCCCGTGAGGAGCTGCCGACGCTCCTGATGACCCCCGGTCGCATCGGCACCACGACCCCGGAGATGGGAATCCCTGTTCGCTTTGCCGAGATAGATTCCATGGCTGTGCTGACAGAGGTAGCATTCACCGCCGGTAGTCTCATGCCTGAGCTCTCGTATGGCTCGCACTTCTTCCAGGATCTGGTGGAGTCCGGGTTGTTCTATGTTGCACTCTATCCGGACAGCAAGGAGTGTATTGTCAACGTAACTCTGTTATCGGCCCTTACAAACCGTCTTTCCGAGCTGCTTCCGGATGATGCGCGCTTTTCACCAGTCCTTCGTGTGGTCGATTTTGAGGACGAGTTCCGTCTGATGGCTGACATAGTAAGCCAAGAGGTCATCTGTTGTGCTAACGTAGAGGAGAAAAATGCATAACGTTAAACCCACTGTTTTGCGGCTCTGTACTGCACTGATGCTGGGCCTTGGCCTGTTGAGCGGTTGTGCAACGATTACCAAGCCGCTGGAGGGGGTCGTGCCTGGGCGGAACCTTGAGACACTGACTTCTGCGGTATCTGTTGCGATACAGGGGCCAGAAAAGAGCCTTGGCGGGCGAGGCTATCTCGTCTTCCGCCAACCGGACCGCTTCCACATCGTGCTCCTGTCCCCATTCGGCCTCACCCTTCTGGAGGTCTTTTCCGAGGGGGAGAACCTTACCTGCCTCATCCCCTCCGAGGGGGTGGCTTACACCGGGAGAATCATTGATCTGCCTGACCGTGACGGTCTGCGAAGCTGGGGTATGATGCGCTGGGTTGTGGATACCCCGCCTCCATCCGGACCGGCGAACTACCGCGACCATCTGACCCGCGAGGGGATACGGGAAAAGATCTTCTATGATGGGCAAGGGCTGGTTATCCGCAAGGAGAACGATAACGGCGATCAGGTACGGTTCCTAAACTACAGTGTCGTGAATGGGGTCCCGATGGCTGAGGTGATAGAGATTACGTCGGCAACGGGAGAACGGGTACGGCTTACCTTCAGCGATCCGGAGGTGAACCAGCCGGTGGACGATACCATGCTGAAGCCAAATCTTGAGGGTGTAAAAGTGCTGCCGTTTGCTGCATTCAGAGGGTTTTCAGGTTGATAATATTTTTGACGGAGGCTAATCATGGGAGCTAATTGGCAACGTTACAAGCAGTATCTCTGTGACTGCCCGGAGATTGGGCTTATGCTGGATATCAGCGGGATAAACTTTTCGGATGACTTTTTAGCAGGGATGGAGCCGCCCATGCAGCGGGCCTTTGATGCCATGGCTGAACTGGAGCGGGGTGCCATCGCAAACCCGGACGAGAACAGGATGGTGGGACATTACTGGCTGAGAAACCCGCAACTTGCCCCTGATGCTGGGGTTGCGGCCGAAATCGAGTTTGCCGTCCGTGCCGTAAAAGAGTTCACCGCTTCCCTGCACTCCGGCGAAATAGCCCCTCCAAACAGGCGTGCCTTTACCCGGCTGCTTGTCATCGGCATAGGGGGATCTGCACTGGGGCCGCAATTTGTGGCAGATGCCCTTGGTACAGCCTCCGACCGGATGAGACCATATTTTCTGGATAATACCGATCCTGACGGCATGGACCGCCTGTTTGCAGAGCTCGGTCCTGCACTGGCAGAGACCCTGACCGTGGTGATCTCCAAGAGCGGCGGCACCAAGGAGACCAGGAACGGGATGGTGGAGGCTCAGGCAGCCTATCGCGCTGCCGGGCTCGACTTCCCTCAACATGCCGTCGCAATCACCGGCGCAGGGAGCGAGCTTGACAGGGTAGCGGTTGCAGAGGGTTGGGTCGCCCGTTTCCCTATGTGGGACTGGGTAGGTGGACGCAGCTCCGTGACTTCTGCGGTGGGGCTTTTACCGGCGGCCCTGCAGGGGCTCGACATTGACGGGCTCCTTGCCGGCGCACGAGCCTGTGACGAGCTGACCAGAAATAAACTGACCCAGGCCAATCCTGCTGCACTCCTCGCCCTCATGTGGCACCATGCCACCAACGGACGGGGTGAGAAGGATATGGTGGTCCTTCCGTACAAGGACCGGCTCATTCTGTTCTCACGCTACCTGCAGCAGCTTATCATGGAGTCCATCGGCAAGGAGAAGGACCTGACAGGCAATCTGGTCAACCAGGGGATAGCGGTATACGGCAACAAGGGGTCAACCGACCAGCACGCATATGTGCAGCAACTCCGTGAGGGGGTGAACAATTTCTTTGTCACCTTTATCGAGGTGCTGGAAGACAGAAAAGGGAGGTCGATGGAGGTGGAGTCCGGTGTTACCAGTGGTGACTTTCTTGCAGGCTTTCTCCAGGGAACCCGCCAGGCCTTGGCAGGCAATGGCCGCCAGTCCATGACCATTACCATTGATCGGCTTGATGCCGGAAGCGTTGGGGTGCTGATTGCCCTTTACGAGCGTGCAGTCGGTTTATATGCCTACCTCGTCGGGATTAATGCCTATCACCAGCCCGGAGTCGAGGCTGGCAAAAAGGCAGCCGGAGCGGTTCTGGAGCTTCAAGGCAAGGTCATGGATCAACTGAAGTCCAGTTCCGGGGTTTCGTACTCTGCAGACGAACTTGCTGATGCTGTGGGTCAACCGGATCAGACCGGTACTATTTTCCGGATCCTGCTTCATCTTGCTTCGAATAGCGGCCGCGGCGTGGCCATGGAGCGGTCGGTTCGTATCTGGAAGAGCAGGTTCAGCTACGCAGAATGATAAAGGTCGAAAGAGGCAGAGGATCAACCATGATCATAATGGATGTCGAACAGCTGCGGTCAAGGGGGATGTCAAAGCTGAGTGAGGGGGATATCCTCGGTGCCTTGGTATACTTCGAAAAGGCGGTACTCTCCGGGGGGACGCCTGACTGCATTTCCAGCCTGGGGTATTGCATCGCAAAGGAGCGTGGTCAGTCGTCAAAGGGTCTGACCCTCTGCCGCGAAGCCTTGGAAAAGGAACCGGGAAATCCTCTCCATTACCTGAACATGGCGCGCATCCATCTCCTGCTGCGCAATCAGGTCGAGGCCCTGGATATGCTGAGGAAGGGGGCAGCCTGCGGCCATGACGATAATATCGACGCCCTCATAGAGGAGATAGGGACGAGAAAGCCTCCTGTACTCTTATATCTCCACAGAGATCATACCCTCAACAAGTATCTCGGCATCATACTGCGTCGGCTCGGGATTCGGTAAGTTCGACTTAGCCTCCATTTTTACTGCCTCGCCAAACTCAGCTTGATCCTTATGGGTAATTGAATATGACCTCAAAAAAAGACTTATCCGAACGTGACATCTGCACTCAGTTCATCGTGCCTGCCCTGAAA
>JAYSLX010000061.1:0-3932 GCA_043725245.1 Geobacteraceae bacterium
CTACCAAGGTGGTTTTCGACTTCTGCCTGAGCCGCCTCAGGGTCAAGAAACTGAGCATTTAAGGGAGAAACTACATCATGGAACTGATCGGCAAAACAAGCATTGATTTCATAGGCAAGCGAAATATCTCCTTCGTCATATCAGGGATCATCACACTGATCGGTATTGTTGCGATGATTCAGATTGCACGTGGCGCAGCCAATATGGGGATCGACTTCTCCGGCGGCACATCCATACAGCTCAAGTTCAGCCAGCCGCTGCACATTGATCAGGCGCGCGCAGCGCTCACCAAGAACAACCTGAAGGAGGTAAATATTCAGGATATAAAGGATGGGAACAAGCTTCTGTTGAAGGTCGGCAAGACCACACTGGCGACAGGCAAAGCAGCTGATGCCATTGAGGATATCTTCAGAAAGGAGTTCCCCTCCAACCCATTTGTGGTCGAGAGCTCCACCGAAATCGGGCCTTCCATCGGCGATAAGCTCCGCAAGGATACTTTGGTGGCGATTGCCATTTCCTTGCTGGGGATAATCATCTACGTCGCCTGGCGCTTCGATTTCAAGTTCGGCGTCGGCGCCACGATCGCTACCATGCACGATGTATTTGCCATGTTTGCGGTCTTCTTTGTTTTGGGTAAAGAGTTCAACCTCCTCTTTATCACTGCTGCACTTACCATCGCCGGGTATTCCCTGACCGATACGGTGGTTGTGTTCGACCGTATCCGCGAGAACATGCACAAGAACCTGAAAGGGTCGATGATTAAAATCTTTAACACCAGTATCAACGAAGTGCTGTCACGGACCATCGTAACATCGCTTACCACGTTTCTTGCGTCTGTTTCCCTCTTCCTGTTTGGAGGCGAAGTCATTCATGATTTTGCCTTCGCGCTAGTCATAGGAGTCGTTGTCGCGACCTATTCATCGATCTTTGTCGCCAGCCCCATAGTTGCACTGTGGGAGGAGAAGACACTTAATAAAGCCGAGGCAAAGGCTTAGAAGGAGAACGCACCTTGAACAAAGAACAGATTCTCGTTGCAGCAGTAGCACTCATTGCCGGACTTTTAATCGGGTATATGTTCTTTGCCGGTAAGGCAGAGAAAGTCCAGCAACAGTCATCAATCCCCATGGGAGCCGGAAGCCCGACCGACTATCAGGCGCGGATTGCCGAGGCTGAGAAGGTGGTTGCCCAGGACCCGAAGAATCGCCAGGCATGGATTCAACTCGGCAACGACTACTTTGACACCGACCAGGCGCAGAAGGCTATCAACGCCTATGGGAAGGCTCTGGAGCTCAACCCGAATGATGCAAACATACTTACCGATCAGGGTGTCATGTACCGGAAGATGGGGTGGTATGACAAGGCCATAGCCAACTTCGAAAAGGCCAATCAGATCGATCCCAAGCACATACAGAGTCTTATGAACATCGGTGTGGTCTATTCCGCGGACCTCAAGCAGCCTGACAAGGCAATTGAGGCATGGAACAGGTTCCTGGCTATAGATTCGACGAGTCCGACAGCACAGCAGGTCAAGAGTATGATTCAAGATATCAAGTCAAACCCCCAGGGTGCCTCGAAAGGGATGAAATAGTAGATTGCACCATAAAGCCCTCGCCATCGGCGGGGGCTTTTTTTATTCAGTTTATCTGGGTTAGGGTCAGCCATGCAGCCGGTTACCGATAAACGATGGAGGATGCGCGAGGCAGATGAGGCTGCGATTGCCCTGCTGATGGGGGAGAAGGGGCTTACGCCCACTATTGCCCGGGTATTGGCGGGCCGCGGTATAGTTACCCCTGAAATGGCTCACCGCTTTATCTCCGCGTCTCTTGCCGACCTGCATGATCCGTTTCTGCTCCTCGACATGGATCGAGCGGTTTCCCGCCTTGCTGAGGCTCGAGATACAGGAGAGAAGGTCTGCGTCTACGGTGATTACGACGTTGACGGCATTACATCAGTTGCACTCTTGATGAGTTTTTTCAGCGCTGTCGGCATATCGTGCTTCTACTACATCCCACGTCGCCTGGAGCATGGCTATGGACTCTCCGCCGAAGGGCTGACAGCCGTGGCCGCACAGGGGGCAAAGGTAGTGGTGACGGTTGACTGCGGGATTTCTGCAGTTGCCGAGGCTACCCTCTCTGGCTCCCTTGGGATCGACTTGATCATCACCGATCACCATACCCCTTCCTCTCAGCTCCCCGATGCCTATGCCGTTATCAACCCCCTGCGTTCCGGATCTCCATTCCCCTTCAAAGCACTGGCAGGGGTAGGGGTGGCATTCAACCTTCTCATGGGTCTGCGCAAGACTCTTCGCGATCACGGCGTTTTTTCGGCTTCCGTTGAGCCGGATCTTCGTGAATTCCTGGATTTCGTGGCACTGGGAACCATCGCCGACGTAGTTCCACTTCAGGGCGAGAATCGGACCCTGACCCGTTACGGGCTTAAAGTGTTGGAAAGCTCGTCCCGGCCGGGCATACAGGCACTTAAGGATGTTGCCGGCGTGACCGGAGAAGTGACCTGCGGAGCGGTAGGTTTCCGTCTTGCCCCCAGGCTCAACGCTGCCGGACGGCTAGAGGATGCTGCTCTCGGAGTGGAACTGCTTCTGTGCGATGATCCCAAAGATGCGGCACGTATTGCTGCGGAACTGGATGCGAGCAACAGCGAGCGACAGTCACTGGAGCGCGATATCCTTGAGGGTGCCCTGGGGATGATCAGGAAGTCTCCAAACCTCAAAGGGAGGCACAGCATTGTACTTGCCTCTCCCGGCTGGCATCCGGGAGTGATAGGTATCGTGGCTTCGCGTATCGTGGATCTCTATCACCGTCCCACCATACTCATTGCCTTGCAGGAGGGTAGCGGCCGTGGTTCAGGTAGGAGCATCCCCGGCTTCCACCTTTATCAGGCACTGAACGCCTGCTCAGATCACCTGTTGAAATTCGGCGGCCACCGGCAGGCTGCCGGGCTATCCATTGAAGAAGCCACACTGACGGCCTTTGTGGAGCATTTTGATCAGGTGGCTGCCGGCGAGCTTTCTCAGGATGATCTGGTTCCGGAACTCTCCCTGGATGGCGAACTCTCCCCCGCTGATCTGACCCTTGATCTTCTAGATCAGCTGCTCCCCCTACAACCCTTTGGGATGGGGAATCCGGAGCCGCTCTTTCTGCTCCGTGCGGTTCGCGTCCTGGAGAGCAGGGTGTTGAAAGGTTCTCATTTAAAGCTGCGGATAGACGCCTCCGGTCGATCGATTGACGCCATCGCCTTTGGCCTGGCAGGGCGGGAACTTCCCGAGCGTATCGATCTGGCAGTAGCTATTCAGGAAAATATCTGGAACGGCAGAAGAACTCTGCAACTCAGGGTCAAGGATCTGCGTCCGGCAGTGGAGCATGGTAATGGATAGAAACGAGCGGTTTGGGCAGGCTGACCGGATTATCGCGGTCGGATTCTGGATAAATGCGTTCTTGATGGTCATGAAGCTCTCGGCCGGCTATTTCGGCGGTTCCGAGGCGGTCTTTGCCGACGGGGTGGAAAGCGCCTGCGATTTCATTGCGATCCTCTCTACCATCATTGCCCTAAAGATAGGCCGTAAGCCCTTTGACGACAAGCACCCATACGGGCACGGCAAGGCTGAAAGTATCTCTGCCATCATGGTTTCACTGGTGATCTTCACTACCGGAGGCGGGATCCTCTACAAGGCCTGGGAGACCATCAACGAGGGTCAGTATCAAGAGCCACAGCTGGTTGCCGTTTTTGCGGCATTTGCCACCATCATTATCAAGGAAACGCTTTTCCGTTTCTCAAATAAAGTGTCGAAGCTATTAGGGAGCCCTGCCGTTGTGGCAATTGATGTAAGGGCATCCTTGCGGTGATCCTTGGCAATTGCCTCAACGGCAGGGCTCCCTAATAGCTTCGACACTTTATTTGAGAAACGGAAAAGCGTT
>JAYSLX010000062.1:0-4342 GCA_043725245.1 Geobacteraceae bacterium
GTATCGAAACGGTATCTGTTGACTGATCAGGATGGCCAGTAGAATCAACTTACGGGTTAAGTTGATTCGGTCAGAATCTCAAGGCCGACAGACTCCTAGGCCGCTCCATGGGCCTGTCGGACAAAAGCGTGCGCCATTACCTGGACATCCTCACCGGCACCTATATGGTCAGGCAGTTGCAGCCTTGGCATGAAAACCTTAAAAAACGTCAGGTAAAGTCACCCAAGGTTTACCTGCGCGATACCGGTTTGCTGCACAGCCTGCTGAATATTCCCGGCAGGGGAGAACTCTGGGCGCATCCACGGCTCGGTGCATCATGGGAAGGGTTTTGCCTGGAACAGGTGGTGGCGGCTTTGAACACGCAGGAGGTGTATTTCTGGGCTACCCAGGGGGGAGCAGAGCTGGATCTGCTTTTCTTCTCAGGGGGAAGACGGTTTGGTGTGGAGTGCAAATTCAACGAAGCGCCGAAAATCACCAAGTCCATGCAGAGCGCTCTGGCGGACCTCTCCCTGGACCATCTCTGGGTGGTGTATCCCGGCGCGGTGCGCTACGCTGCTCATGAGAAGATCACCATGCTGCCGCTGGCGGAGATCGCCGGCTTGCCTGCGGATATATCGAAATAGAAATGTTCCATTTGGGAAGATCACCGGTTCACGCGCGCGTGCGCGTGGGCTGGTCAACAAGTAGTTAGTCGAGAAACAGGAGGAATATAGGACACCAGGGATGGAAGTCAACAACGGAACATGCTGACAGGAACCGCCGTGTACGGAACCGTACGCACGGTGGTGTGGGAGGACGGCGGGGGAGACCCCGCCTCCTACCCGATTCTCTATGAACCCTGATGGTGGGAACCATTAGCCGGACGGCAAGGGTGTCTGTCGTGAGGCGGAATCTGAAGGAAGCCGCAGGCAAAGACCCCGCCTCCTACCCGATTGAACCAAGAACTGAAATTTAATAAGTTGGTTGGTAAACCTGCCACAAACACCTGCCGGACGGTACAACAACCGAATCAGCCGCTCCCTGGGTTTTCATTCTCGTGGAAGAGGCAATGGGGAGCTTCCTTCCTTGACGGTATTTGGTATTACCTCTGTTCTCACCTACTAAACTTCGGATTTAAAATGGTTTGCGGTTGAAAAGATTTGCACGATTGCCTGATTTATGGCATTAATAAACGATTTTCAGCCGGTTCCGGAGGGTATGGTGCGTAGTGAGTTTCTCCCGTTTTCAACCCCGACTATAGAAGAAGCAGAGATTAATGAGGTGGTTGATTCCCTTCGCTCCGGATGGATAACCACCGGGCCGAAGGTTAAGCGTTTCGAGGAGGCGTTCAGTGCCTATGTGGGCGCTCAATTCGCCGTGCCTCTGAGTTCGGCGACTGCTGGTCTGCATCTGACGCTTTTGGCCCTAAAGATTCAGGAAGGCGACGAGATCATCACAACCCCGATGACCTTTGCCTCCACCGTAAGCATGATTGTACTTTGCGGTGGTAAGCCGGTACTGGTCGACATAGAGCCCGGCACCCTGAACATCGATGCGACAAAGATCCGTGAAAAGATCACAGACCGTACCCGTGCCGTCATCCCTGTCCATTTTGCCGGCCAGTCATGCGACTTGGACCCGATCTTTGCTCTGGCAAGGGAGTTCAATCTTGCCGTGATCGAGGATGCAGCCCACGCAGCAGGGACAGAATACAAGGGGCGGCGCATCGGTTCATTCGACAGCATCTCCATCTTCTCATTCCACCCTAACAAGAACATTACCACCGGAGAAGGTGGTATGGTCTGCACCCTGGATGAGACCTTGGCCGAAGAGGTGTCACTTCTCAAATTCCACGGCATGAGCCGGGAGGCCTGGAAACGATTTGCAGCATCCGGGACCCCCAATTACGATATCCTCCTCCCTGGGTTCAAGTACAACATGATGGATATCCAGGCAGCCATCGGCATTCATCAGCTCCCTAAACTTGATGGATTCATCGACAGACGCAAAGAGGTTGCCGAGTTTTATAACCAGGAATTTGCCGACCTTCCAGAACTTGCCAGACCTGTCTATGCCCCCTATGCGCAGCGGCATGCCTGGCATCTCTATACTCCGCTGGTGAGGGTTGAGATGCTCTCTATCGATCGCGACCGGTTCATGCTAGAACTTAAGCAAGAGAACATCGGCACAGGTTTGCACTACAAGGCGATTCACCACCACGCCTGGTTTCGGGAGAACCTTCCGCAGGCCGAAGGGTCCCTCCCCAATGCTGATTATGCCTCGGATCGGATACTGTCGCTACCGCTCTTTCCGAAGATGACCCTGGACGATGCCCGCGATGTAGTTCAGGCGGTGAAGAATGTTATTGCGAGCTACAGGAAATGACCCCTTATATTTCAATTGTCATCCCTGTCTACAACGAGGAGGGGAACCTCGATAACCTCTTTGGACGACTCTACCCTGTGATGCAGGGGATCGGGAAGCCTTTCGAGATCATCTTTACCGATGACGGGAGTCGAGATCGCTCCCTGGAGATGCTGAAGGGTTTAGCCGCTTCCCACCCAGAGGTGCGGGTGGTGGAGTTTAACGGCAACTTCGGCCAGCACATGGCGATAATGGCGGCTTTCGAGATAAGCCGTGGGGATATTGTCATCACCCTGGACGCAGACCTGCAGAATCCGCCGGAAGAGATCCCCAAACTGGTGGCCGAGGTGGAAAAGGGGCACGACGTGGTGGGGAGCATCCGCCAGAAGCGTCAGGACACCTTCTTCCGCAAGACGGCGTCTTTGCTCGTCAACATAACAACCCGCAAGATGACTGGCATTAAGATGAGCGATTACGGCTGCATGCTTCGCGCCTATCACCGGAATGTGGTGGACAATATAAATCGCTGCCAGGAGGCCACCACCTTCATACCGGCCCTTGCCCAGACTTTCTCTGCCAGCCCGAGTGAGGTTCATGTCGCCCATGCCGAAAGGTCTGCAGGAGAGAGCAAATACTCCCTATACAGTCTGATCCGCCTCAACTTCGACCTTATGACCGGCTTTTCCGTGGTGCCGCTACAGCTTTTTGCCTTGATGGGGATTTTGACCTCCCTCTTCGCTGTCGCATTTGCCATATTCCTGCTGGTCAGGCGTTTCATTGTCGGCGCAGAGGTGGAAGGGGTCTTTACCCTGTTTGCTATTCTCTTCTTCTTCATCGGCATCACAATCTTCGGCATAGGCATTGTCGGCGAGTATGTCGGGAGGATCTATCAGGAGGTCAGAAAACGCCCGAGATATGTGGTGAGGAAGGTTCATGGAGTTGACAATGAGAAATAGAGTTGTGGCTTGCGCCTATCACAATGTCGGCTACCGCTGCCTGGAAGAACTTCTCCGCCAGGGGGCCGATGTAAAGCTCATTTTCACCCACGAGGATTCGCCTACCGAGGAGATCTGGTTCCGGTCGGTGCGTGAACTGGCGGACCGGCACGGAATTCCGTATATCACCAGTGACATCAACCTGCCGGAGAATACTGATCGGTTGCGAGAAATCGCTCCAGACTTCCTCCTCTCCTTCTACTACCGGAACATGATAAAACCTGAGGTTCTGGAGCTGGCTAAACAGGGCGCACTGAATCTGCATGGCTCATATTTGCCCAAATACCGTGGCCGGGTGCCGGTGAATTGGGTGGTCATAAACGGCGAGACCGAGACTGGCGCCACGCTGCACTACATGGTGGAAAAGCCTGATGCTGGCGACATAGCCGACAGGGAGAAGGTTGTCATCGATTTTTGCGACACGGCCTTGGACGTCTTTAAAAAGGTTACCGATGCCTCAGTAGCTGTAATCGGCCGCACCTGGCCGCTTCTGGTGGCCGGCACTGCTCCGCGCATTCCGCTTGACCTTGCAGCTGGCAACTACTGCGGCGGCAGGAAGCCCGAGGATGGCCGGATTGACTGGGCAAAGCCGGCTGTCGCTATTTACAACCTTATCCGAGGCGTCACGCACCCATATCCAGGCGCTTTCACGCATCTCGACGGGAAGCGGGTTGTCATCTGGAGTGCATGGCCCGTGGAAGGCAAGGGGGAGGCTGGCCGGATAATTTCTGCGAATCCGCTGCTGGTGGGAACCGGCGAGGGATTGCTAGAAATACGGGCTCTCCAGATTGAAGGGGAAGAGGAAATCACAGCAGCTTCTTTGATCAACAAGAGAACGCTGGAATTGGCAGAATTCGAATAAAAAACAAGGAGAAATTCACAATGAAAGTATTGATATTAGGTGTCAATGGATTTATCGGCAACGCCTTGACCCATCGCATATTGACCACCACCGACTGGGAGGTCTACGGCCTGGACATGGCCTGCGACAAGCTGGAGCGCTC
>JAYSLX010000063.1:0-7207 GCA_043725245.1 Geobacteraceae bacterium
GATCCAGGCAATGTCGTCACCAACAGTCGATATTTTCCAACCGCTATCCTTGAAGGTGTCCGGCGGCACCAGCATGGCCAGATTGGTTTTACCGCAGGCGCTGGGGAATGCGGCACCCAGGTAAGTCTTCTCACCTTTCGGCGATTCGATCCCCAGGATGAGCATATGCTCTGCAAGCCACCCTTCATCCTTGGCAATCTTTGAAGCAATCCGGAGAGCCAGACACTTTTTGCCAAGGAGGGCATTCCCGCCATAGCCGCTGCCGAACGACCAGATGGAGCGCTCTTCCGGGAAATGTACGATGTACTTCTCCTTGTTGCAGGGCCAGGGGACGTCCTTTTGCCCTGGCTTAAGAGGGGCACCCACCGAATGGAGACACGGTACGAATTCACCATCTCCCAGCACGTCCAGCACAGGCTTGCCCATGCGGGTCATGATCCTCATATTGACGGCAACGTAGGGAGAATCGGAAATCTCAACCCCGATTTTTGCAATAGGTGAACCGAGAGGCCCCATGCTGAAGGGGATAACGTACATCGTTCGACCACGCATGCACCCCTTAAAAAATTTATGCAGGGTTTCCTTCATCTCTTTAGGATGCATCCAGTTATTGGTCGGACCTGCATCCTGCTTGCTCAGGCTGCAGATAAAAGTACGATCTTCAACCCTTGCCACATCTATCGGATCTGAGCACGCCAGATAACTGTTGGGACGCTTCACCTCATTCAGCTTTTTGAAGGTGCCGCTCTGCACCAGCTGATTGCAGAGCTCGTCATACTCCTCCTGCGAACCATCGCACCAGTGTATCCGTTCAGGTGAACACAAGGTCGATACTTCCTCTACCCATTTCAGCAGTTGATCATTTTTTGGGACATCGTAACCTTTACCCAGTTTCACTAGTCTACCCCCCGAGTGAATTTTAGTTGTGCTAAAATATCACACCTCTTTATAAAATCAAGATAAAATTAAATGGGAATCCAACGAGTTCACTCAATTGACAGCAGCTGTCGGACTGCTAAAATAGGAGCCATACGAAGAATGTGAGGAGATTAAAACAATGTCAAAAAAACCATGGGTAGACAAAGAAGCCTGCATAAGTTGCGGCCTCTGCGTCTCGACCTGTCCCAACGTTTTCCAATTCGGCAGCGACTCGAAGTCAGAGGTTTACAACCCAACAGGCGCTTCAGAAAAGGAGATCCAGGCAGCCATAGACGGTTGTCCGGTTCAATGCATCTCCTGGAGGGAATGACCCACCGGACACCGTGCGAACTTATTGACGCTGCCTTAACCACGTATTCACAAAAGGGGAGTAATGGAAACGGAATCCCCCAACCTTTTCAAACGCTCTCCCCCTTAAGGGGCCGTGCTCTTGTCAACCGGCTTGATAATATCCAGCTCGTGGCGGTCACCCACCACCTTGATCCTCCAGACCAGTCCACAGGCACCGCACTCTTTGACCGGCGACGTCTCTGCGCTGAACCCTTCTGAATGCATATCGATCTGAACATCTTCTCTACCCCCACAGTTCGGGCACTTCATAGTACGTTCTCCATTCCCCGGAAACATTGGCACCGCTCAACAGAACAATGTACCAACTCCCTGTTTCAAATCATGCCATTGGCATGTCTCCCCGCCAATTATCCAGCCATGTAGGGATATTAGTATACCACAAATCTGAAATATTCCAGATCAACTCATGAAGTCCTGAGACACCTGTCGATCTCGTCCAGAAATTCCTGTAGATCATTTAGTTGCATGTCTCCCATGTGGGCAATTCGGAAGGTCTCTCCCTTTATCTTGCCATAGCCGTCATCAAAGGCATATCCGGCAACTCCCAGTTGCTTCTTGAGCGAAGCCAGATCAGTACATTTGCTGTTTCGCGCACAAGTGAGGGTAAGCGAGAGATAGCGCTCCTCAGGAAAGAAGCCATATCCCCTGCCCCGAAGCCATCCCCGCATCAGTTCAGCCAGTGCCCGGTGTCTCTCCCAGCGCTTTTCAAGCCCCTCAGCAAACATTCGATCCAGTTGGCAGTCCATGGCGTAGATCTGTGAAATGCAGGGAGTTGATGGCGTATTGTCCTTTTCATCATTGGACTCAAACTCCAGAAAATCGAAATAGTAACCACGCCCCTCTACTGTTTTTGCCCGTGAAAGCGCCTTATCGCTGGCCGTAAAAACCGCCAGTCCCGGAGGGAGCGCGAACGCCTTCTGTACACCGAAAATACAGCAGTCGATTCCGAGTTCGTCCAGAGGGATTTTTAGTGCGCTCATTGAGGAAACCGTATCTATGATCGACACTACTTCAGGGTATTTCCTGAGCACATCTGCGATCTCCGGGAGTGGAGACATCACGCCGGTTGAGGTCTCGTTGTGAATCAGTGTGATGGCGTCATACTTGCCCGTTGAAAGGGCCTGATCCACAAGATCGGCAGTGACAGGCATCCCCCACTCGACCTTGTAAGCATCTGCCTCCTTACCGCAACGCCGGGTAACGTCGTGCCACTTGTCGGAGAAGGCCCCGTTGCAGAAGTTTGCACAGCGCTTGGAAGTGAGGTTTCTTACAGCACCTTCCATTATGCCAAAGGCGCTGGAGGTAGCGAGAAAGACGCGGTCGTCTGTGAACATAAGCCTCTTAAGCTTTTCTTTCACCCCCTTATGAAGAGCTGCATATTCGGGCATCCTGTGACCGATCATAGGGGTAGCCATTGCTTGGAGCACCTCCGGAGCCACCTCTATAGGACCGGGGATAAAGAGTTTTTTGTGCATGATCTCCCCTCTGTTGTCTGTTTTAGATCCCTGCTATATTGCGGAAGCAGAAAGAGGCTAACAAATGCCGGAGTCGCTTGTCAAGGGCGCCGAATTAATTCGTCCCCATAAGCATTTCATCTGACAGAGGCATCAGCGCCTCTCCTTCGGACTCGCAGTAGCCCTTTGAGTCAGTAGCCCTTGGTAAATGGCAAAAAGCAAGTGCCAGACTCGGCATCGTAGAGCTCACAATCACATAATAGGCGGTTCAGTGAGATTCCTTCATGCCGAAAACCGGCAGAACCTTGTTGATGATATAGAAAAGGACGAAGGGGGTCGCTGCAACCGTTAACGCCCCGAACAATCCCTCTTTGTAAGTCTCAAAATCGTGAGGCACTATGGGAAGATGGTATTCCATGAATCCGGCGAAACTCAGCGAAAAGGCCTGCCCTCCGATTACCACGTTATAGCGCATCATGAACACGCCGAATAATACCAGCACAGTTGCCATGGTAGTGCGTCGAACCGTGCGACCCGGCAAAGCCATCATGAGGAAAGGGAGCACATTGCCGATGGTGTACTGGAGGATGAATATCTTGACGAAATCACGCTCCATGATGACCTTGCGCAGAATATCCCATGATTTGACCTGGGTGTAACCGCGGAAAATCAGGTCGAGAATTTCCAGGGTCAGGGCGGCGATCATGAAGTAGAGAAGGTAGTTGGAGGCAAGCATGACCTCATCGTGTTCCGCCCCTTCAAGTTCCTCAACGGTCGGAGCGCCATCCTCTTTGGCCCAGCGGGATATTTTCCGTTTGGCCATGAACTTGCGGATTTCCTGAACCAGCACATAGGAGAGGATGCAGAGGGCAACCCCGGAGACGACCGCCGAGCAGATAAAGATGACCGGCATCAGTGGTGTCATCCAAAGGGCATTGGCCTTGACCGAGCCAAAGATGAAACCGGCATAGCCGTGCAGAAAGCAGGCGACAGGGATGCCGATGCCCGCCATTTTGGTACAGGCCCTGTGGTCCTTCTCGATTGCTTCGTGGCTAAGGTCCCAGGCACCGAGGGTCAGACAGGTGAACATCAACAGGCGGAAGCTGTCAATCACGCCTCGGTTCTGCTGGGTCTGCAAGGCCTGCGCTGAAAGCACAAAATGCTGCCGGTAGACCAGCCATATTTCCGTTGCAACGATCGACGCATAGGTCAGAAACACAATGCCGAAGGCCGATATTGCCGAGGTAAAGTGCGGCGTCATCAGCACGTTAATCCCGCGAAAAGGTTGCTGCAGGTGCAGCATCAAAGGCATCATGGCGACAGGGAGCAGGGCAAAGGAGAAGACAAGGGAAAACCTGGCGATCTCCTTCAGCCTCTCCACGTGAAAGACATGATACAGGGAGGAAAGGACGAAGGCCCCTGCCACCAGACCGGTCATGAACGGGTACATGACGATCTGGATCGACCAGTAGATGTATTCGTTCGGCAGGACAAAAAGTTCTTTGATCGTCCATGCTTCACCGTGAACCTGCAGAGCGTGTTGGGCAAGCTGATCGACCATGGCTAGCGCACCTCCTGGGCAAGGCCGATATAAAAGGCCTGAGGCTTGGTTCCGAAATCGTCCTTAAGGACCCCGACCCGTTCTCGCAGGATGACCTGGGTGTTCCGGTCGTTGATGTCGTGGATATTGCACATTTTTCGTGCACCAAAGGGACAGGCATTGACGCAGGCCGTCTCCAGTCCTTTGGTGATGCGGTGATAGCAGAAAGTGCATTTGTCGGCAACCTTGAGCGTGGGGTGAAAATAACGGGCTGCATAAGGGCACGCCATGATGCAGTAGCCACAGCCAATGCACCATGTTCTGTCGACAAGAACCACGCCGTCATCGGTTTTGTAGGTGGCGCCGACCGGGCAGACCTGGGTGCAGGGAGGGGTTGCACAATGATTACAGATTTTAGGGACGAAAAATGCCTTACCGACATTCTTCGGATCAATCTCCTTGAACTCCCCCATGCCAAGGTCGATACGTGACTCGGTGAAACCGTAGAGCGCCCCTTTTGGGCTGTCGGTATAGCGCTTGTCATCCATGGTAAAGACATAGCGTTCAACCCACGTACGGGTAACATTGGCATCAAAAGGGATGTCGTTCTCTGTCTTGCAAGCACTGACACAGAAACCGCAACCGACGCACTTTGTCGTATCTATCAGAAAGGCCCACTGTATTTCAGGGTTTGCGGCAAGTACCCTCTTTGGATCAACCATGATCAGGGCCGAGAGCGGGACCGAGGCACCGGCAATGACCACGATGCAATTTTTGATAAAATCCCGCCTTTTCATTGTCTCCTCCTGTCCGCAAGCCTCGGGTTGTGCGGATCGTGACACATAATGCATTCCAGGCCGGCGTTGTGACTGTTCGGATCAATGCCGGGGATACGTTTGCGCTCACTTGTAGTGTAAGGAAGGCTGGTGTGGCAGCGCAGACAAAGTTCACGCCTCCTGTCAACGGCCAGCTTCCGTGGCTCCACAGGATGGTTGAGCGCCGGACCGTGGCAGTTTTCACAGGGGATAATGCCATGCAGGTCTTCGCTGCGAAGCTTGACCTCTTCACCGTGGCACTTGCCGCAGTATTCGTGCATCTTCTGTTTGCCGGTATCCCGGTATTTTACGAGCTGCTTCTTCCACTCTTCTTCATTGGATTTCCGATGGAAGGCATACATGAAGCCCCTTGCCCCGGAACCGAAGTCTTTGGGGACATAGAAGTAACGAAAGATTAGAAGCGCGGCAACAAACGCAATGACCACATAGAGTGGCCGCCAGACATGACTTTTCACTCTCTGCTCCCCTTTGTACTGTTATGTTGTACGATAAATAACTGATCGCCAATATGGAAACCGACACCGTCGTCGGCAACATGGAAGTCACCGTTCAATATCGGGATAGCCACCCGCAGCAGCATGGTGAAGACAAAGAGTCCCGTGGCCCAGATACCTGCGGAAAGAAGAATCTCGGTAGCGGTCGGAGCGTACTCGTAAATCTCGTGCAGCACATCGGGAATAAACCCGGGAAGCACCAAGCCCATCCCTTTCTCGACGTAAACACCTATAAAAACAAGGATAGATCCGATCACCAGGGTAACATTTTTCTTCCGAGTGAATGGGACCAGGAAGATCAGGAAGGCGGTGACGTTGAAGGTCATCGCCGTCCAGATCCATGGAACCAGCGCCGAATGCCCATCCAACCCCTGGAAAAGGTAAATCATGGGAGCCAGATGTACGGTCGCCGTATAGTACTCCTTGAAGACCTCAGCTCCCAGGAGAAGGAGATTTATGAACATCGCGTAGGCGATCAGCTCTGCCACCTTCTGGATGGCCGAGTCTTCGATCTTGAACTTGGTGTACTTGCGCACCAGCAGAAAGATCAGGATCATGAATGCCGGGCCAGAGCAGAAAGCGGAAGCGAGAAAACGCGGCACCAGTATCGATGAGTTCCAGAAAGGCCGGGCACCAAGTCCGTTGTAGAGAAAAGCCGTCACCGTGTGAATTGAAATAGCGGAGGGTATCGATAAGAGCAGCAGCGGGGTGGTGAAATTCTTGTTCGGTTCCCGTCTGTAGTATCGGCAGTAAAGAATGTAGACTGCAATCGTCAGATTGAGAACCAGATAGGTATTAAGCACCACCACGTCCCAGGCGAGCAGCGACTGGGGAAAGTTGAGACGGCCAAGCAGGGGGATAAGGTGCCAGAAACGTTCAGGGCGACCGATATCGACAGTCACAAAGAGCAGGCACATGATTATTGCCGACACCGCCAGCAACTCCCCAAGCACGGCGATCTCCTTGATCGGTTTCCAATGGTAGACATACGCCGGAATCACCAGCAGTACTGCAGCCGCTGCCACGCCGACCAGGAAAGTGAAGTTGGAGATGTAAAAGCCCCAGGAAACCTGATCCCTCATGGCGGTAACAATGAGCCCTTCGTCCAACTGATGGAGGTACGCCCCGGCACCAATAACCATCATCCCCAATAAAGAGAAAACCCAGCAATAGTAAGGCTTGCTCCCTTTGGAGACCAGCACCAGAGTACCTTTAAAAAAGTGCCAGATATTTTTCATGGTCGCTCGCCAATATAGTTACGTCGCATAGAAATAGTAGAACTTTGGCTGCGTATTCAGGTCTTCCTTGAAAATAAAGACCCGCTTGTTCTCAATCAGATAGCGCATTTCACTCTCCGGATCGAGCAGGTTGCCGAACTTACGGGCACCAACCGGGCAGGCCTCTTCGCAGGCGGGGTAGCGACCCGGCTGTTCGCGGGTGCGCTGAATGCAGAACGTGCATTTTTCAACCACCCCTTTGGGGCGGGGGCGATTGCCGAGGAAGTGGGTGGTGGGATTCATCTCCTTTGCCGGGAGGCCCGGCTTGGTCCAGTTGAAATGCCGGGCGCCATAGGGGCAGGCAGCCATGCAGTAA
>JAYSLX010000064.1:0-10741 GCA_043725245.1 Geobacteraceae bacterium
GAAGTGAATTGATAAGAGGTTTCCTCTTCGCCTTTGTGCTTGTGATCGCCTTTACCTGCCTCGTTGTCATAGCGAAGGACACAAGTGCCATTCACCACATGAGCAAGTCGATACTTGAAAGGATGGCCACTCCCAGGTAGGGGGGATGGTAATTGCCATACCACCATTTCGACGAAAGAGATCTCCGAAATCGTGTGACGCTCGTTGAGCATTAGCTTGGCGTTCATGTTGGAAATAATAACAACAGAGGAGAGCGTTGTCAACTGCTACAACACTGCTCTATTGATCGATATTTCCGACCGGCCGCCCCTACATATCCGATGCATGCGGTTTGCCTACCACCCTTCCCTGTGCTAATCTTTACGGGCAAGATCAAAATTCCGATTCAGAGGAATAACGGAGCAGCATGTCCCCCCTGATCGAAGCCTATCCGCTCATCGCATATGCAGCTGTGACCCTGCTGATAGTCGGAGCTCTGCTGCTTGCTGCATGGTGGCTCGGGGCAAAGAGCACCAACCGATCCAAGGAGATCCCCTACGAATCGGGGATCATCCCCACGGGTTCAGCCCGCCTTGCCCTGCCGGTCCCCTTCTACCTCGTGGCCATTTTCTTCATAGTATTTGACGTGGAGAGCGCCTTCATCTTCACCTGGGCCGTGGTATGGGACCAGCTCGGCATTTCAGGCCTTTTACACATAACCTTTTTCATCGCTGCACTGCTCCTTGGCCTGGTCTGGTTGTGGTTGAAAGGGGGACTGGATTGGGGTCCATCCAGAGAGCAGGGACGCCGTGACCAAAACTGATATCCCTGACAACATACTCCTCACCAACCTGGACGATCTGATCAACTGGGGGCGCGCAAATTCCCTCTGGCCGATGTTCTTCGGTCTTTCCTGCTGCTTTGTCGAGATGATGACCTCCTTCACCTCCCGCTACGACATCTCCCGCTTCGGCGCCGAGGTATTGCGCGGTACCCCCCGCGAAGCTGACCTGATGGTCATTGCCGGTACTGTCTTCAAGAAAATGGCCCCTTCCATCCTTCGCCTCTACGAGCAGATGGCCGAGCCGCGATGGGTCATCTCCATGGGGAGCTGCGCCAATTCGGGCGGGATGTACGACGTCTACAGCGTGGTCCAGGGGGTGAATCAAATCCTCCCTGTCGATGTCTATGTCCCGGGCTGCCCGCCCAGGCCCGAGGCTTTTATCCAGGGGCTGATGCTGCTGCAGGAAAAGATAAGGAGCTCTGAGCGGCCTGCCAGACCGGTACTTCACCTTAAAGGAGGAACCCAGGGGACTGTCACGCAGGTGCTGGTGGACGGGGAGACAAAGTCGTGCGATACCCGCGGGCCCGGCATGGAGGGGATAAAGATCCGCGGCGATTCCGTTGGACACCCGAAGCCATGGATGCCGCGCTCCGACGAGATGTGGCGACCGCCGGCACCGAAACAGAGCTACCCTGATTTCGGCCTGGCCGGAGAGCTGGAGCTTGCATTCCAGCATCAGATGGTACGTGATGAATCGTCCACCGACATGCTCACCTACCGCTGCCCACAAGCCATCCTTCCGGATGTTCTCAGGCACCTGAAAACGAGACCCAACGCCCCTTTCCGACGTCTGGAGGACATTGCGGCGGTTGACGATTCCTGCCGAAGGGAGCGAAACCGGTTCAAGGATTTCACCCTCAACTATCACCTCCTCAATTTCGATATTCCGGGCCATATCAGGATCAAGACCGAGCTGGAGGGAGAGTACCCTGAAATAAAGAGCGCGACAGAGGTTTTTCCTGCAGCCTCCTGGTATGAACGTGAGGTCTTTGACATGTACGGCATCCGATTCAGCGGCCACACAAACCTCCGCCGCATCCTGATGCCCCACGACTGGGAAGGGCACCCCCTCCGGAAAGAACATCCGTTCCGTGCTACCGAGATGGCACCGTACACCACTGAGGATGCTCGTAAACACCAGGCACTCCCGGCCTCAGACTTCTTCGACAGGGTTGACGAGGGTACGCTGATCCTGAACCTTGGCCCCCAGCATCCCGGTACCCACGGCATCATCCGCTGTATCCTGAAACTGGATGGCGAAGAGATCAAAGATGTGGACCTGGATATCGGCTACCACCACCGAGGAGCGGAAAAGATCGCAGAACGCCAGCAGTGGAACCAGTTCATCCCCTACACCGACCGGATCGATTACCTTGCAGGGGTGCAGAACAATCTTGCCTATGTTAACTCAGTTGAGCGGCTCTGCGGCATCACGGTTCCCGACCGGGCAGTGACCATCCGTGTCATGCTTGCCGAACTGTTCCGGATAGCCAGCCACCTGGTCTGGCTCGGCACCTTTGCTGCGGATATAGGCGCCATGACCCCGGTCTTCTACACCTTTACCGACAGGGAAAAGATATTCGACATAGTGGAGATGATAACCGGCGGCAGGATGCACCCTGCATGGTTCAGGATCGGAGGGGTCACCGAAGACCTCCCCGACGGCTGGGACAAGCCTGTGAAGGAGTTTCTTGACTGGATGCCCAACCGGCTCAGAGAGTACGAGGCTCTCCTCAACGGCAACCCCATCTTCAAGAGGCGACTCCAGGGGATAGGGACCATCAGCAGAGACGATGCCATCGAATGGGGGCTCTCCGGCCCGAACCTGCGCGCCTGCGGTGTCGACTGGGATCTCCGCAAGAAGCTGCCGTACAGCGGCTATGACCGGTTCCACTTTGAGGTGCCCACTGCTGAGAGTTGCGACTGCTGGGGCCGTTACCTGGTACGGATGGAAGAGATCCGCCAGTCCCTTCACATCGTTCGCCAGGCCTGGAAGGAGATGCCGGGCGGACGCTGGATAACCGACGACTACCGCTTCGTTCTGCCACAGAAAAAGGACACTCTAAATGACATCGAATCGTTGATCCACCACTTCATCAACTCGACCCGCGGCATGACTCCGCCTGCAGGGGAGAACTACAGCGCCATAGAGGCACCAAAGGGAGAAAACGGCTATTTTGTGGTCTCGGACGGCCTCAACATGCCGTACCGCGTCCGAATCAAAACCCCCAGCTTCCCCCATATTCAGGCGCTGCCGATCATGAGCCGGGGGTGGCTGCTGGCCGACTTCCTGGCGATACTCGGGTCGGTGGACTTTGTTTTGGCAGACCTGGACAGATAACGATGATTCCCGAGAGACTGAAAGAGGAACTGCAGCTCAGGATCGCCGCAGCGGTCACCAGCCGCGAGGCGGCGGTGGAGGTGCTGAAAACGATTCAGGACCATTACGGATGGCTGAGCGACGAGGCGGTGGAAGAAGCTGCCGAATTGCTCGGCATCTCGCCTCTGCAGGTTGATGAACTGGCAACCTTCTATGAGATGCTCTACCGTCGGCCGGTCGGCAGGCGGGTGATACACGTCTGCGACTCCATCTCCTGCTGGTCCATGGGGGGAGAGACGCTGATGGAGAACCTCTCCCGGCATCTCGGCATCAAGCAGGGGGAGACCACGGCTGACGGGGCATTCACCCTCCTCCCCTGCTGCTGCCTCGGAAACTGCGGAGAAGCCCCGACCATGATGATAGGCAACAGACTCTATGGCCGTCTGACACCTGAAACAGCTGAAGAAATTCTGGAGCAAGAACGCCTTGCATCAACTACTGCCTGATATCTCAGGCATACAACAAGGAGGAATACATCATGAAGAAGCACCTTATCGTACCAGCAGTCCTGGTAGCAATCAGCGCCGTTTCTTT
This sequence comes from Geobacteraceae bacterium, assembly GCA_043725245.1. Lineage (GTDB taxonomy): Bacteria > Desulfobacterota > Desulfuromonadia > Geobacterales > DSM-12255 > Geoanaerobacter. The sequence goes on from JAYSLX010000064.1 coordinate 3,738, forward strand.
CAACGCGCAGGCAGACGCGAAAGTAAAAATCGACGCAAAGGCCGAGTTCGAGAAGCACTGCGCAAGCTGCCACCCCAAAGGAGGTAACATTGTCAATGCTTCCAAAACGATCGGCAAAATCGCACTGGAAGCAAACGGCATCAAAGGTGCCAAGGATATCGTGGCAAAGATGCGCAATCCAGGGCCTGGAATGACCAGGTTCGAGAAAAAGGAGATCTCCGACAGGGAAGCAAAGGCGATCGCAGAGTATATCCTGAGTACATTCAAGTAAGGCTTTATGGAACAGATCCTCTTCCGCCATAACCGACAAGGTCGGTGCGTCACCTTTGCAGAATATCGCGAAGAAGGCGGATTTTCAGCTCTGGAGAAGGCGCTCAGGGAGATGACACCGGAACAGGTGCAACAGTCAGTCATAGACTCGGGCCTGCGTGGTCGGGGGGGCGCAGGCTTCCCCACCGGGAAGAAATGGTCCTTCGTCCCCTGCGACCTGCGCGGGCCTCGCTGGCTCATCTGCAACTGCGACGAGATGGAACCCGGCACCTACAAGGATCGGGTGCTGCTGGAGGCAAATCCTTATTCCCTTGTTGAGGGTATGCTTCTCGCTTCCTATGCACTCGGTGTCAGTCACGCCTTTATCTTCATCCGTCGCGGCTACGAAACTGCAGCGGCGAACATCCGAAGGGCCATAAACGAGGCCAGGGAAGCCGGTCTTTTAGGGGAGAATATCCTCGGGAGCAGCTTCTCATGCGAAATCGACCTCCATGTTTCTGCTGGGCGCTATATCTGCGGCGAGGAAACAGCGCTGATGAACGCCCTTGAGGGTAAGCGGGCCAACCCCAGAGCCAAACCCCCCTTCCCGGCGATCAAAGGGCTCTGGGGCGGGCCTACTGTCGTGAACAATGTGGAGACACTGGCCAATATCCCGGCCATCATCGCGAATGGCCCTGCCTGGTTCAATGGGCTGGCAAAGATACCGGAGGCAGCCGGGATGAAGCTGTTCTGCATCAGCGGCCATGTAAGAAATACCGGATGTTTCGAGCTGCCGCTCGGCACCACCCTGGGTGAGATCATCGACGGCCCCTGTGGCGGCATGAGGCCAGGAAGCAGCTTCAAAGCCTGCCTGCCGGGCGGCGCATCGACCCCCTTCTTCACCAGCGCGCACCTGAATGTCCCAATGGACTTCGACAGTGTGGCCAAGGCCGGTTCCCGTCTCGGCACCGGCGGGATAGTAGTCTTTGACAGTACAACCTGCATGGTAGACGCTACCCTCAACCTGATCCGCTTCTATGCAAGAGAGTCATGCGGCTGGTGCACCCCATGTCGGGAGGGGCTTCCGTTCGTGGTCAACGTCCTGGAAACGATCGAGGCAGGCCAAGGGGCAAAAGAGCATCTCGAAATCCTGCGTGAACATCTGAAATACCTGAGTTACGCCTTCTGTGCCCTGGCGCCAGGTGCCATGGGACCGGTTGAAGGGCTGCTGAAGCATTTTGAGGAAGAGCTGCTGGAGCATATCATTAAGAGAAAGTGTCCGCTACGAAAGGTCTGATGCCCAAACTGATCATCGACAACATACCTGTTGAGGTCCCTTCCGGCACCAATGTCCTGGAGGCGGCAAAGAAGGTTGGGGTCTGGATACCCCACTTCTGCTATCACCCTGCGCTCGGCAGCGTCGGTGCCTGCCGGCTCTGCGCCATGAAGTTCCTGGATGGCCCGGTAAAGGGGATCCAGATGTCATGCATGACCCCGGCCCAGGACGGCATGGTGATCTCCACGACCGACGGGGAGGCGGCCCAGATGCGGAAGATGGTCATCGAGTGGCTGATGATCAATCACCCGCACGACTGCCCGGTATGCGACGAAGGTGGCGAATGCACCCTCCAGGACTACACGGTTGCAGGCGGCCACGGCATCAGGCGCTATGAGGGAAGGAAGCGTACCCACCAGAACCAGGAGCTCGGACCGCACGTCGAACACGAGATGAACCGCTGCATCCAGTGTTACCGCTGCGTCCGCTTTTATCAGGAGTTTGCCGGCGGCACCGATTTCGGGGTCATGGGGAGCTCATCAAAGGTCTACTTCGGCCGATTCAGGGATGGGGACCTCGAATCACCGTTCTCCGGCAATCTGGTGGATCTCTGCCCCACCGGGGTCTTTACCGACAAGACTGCCCGGTTCTGTGCCCGCTACTGGGACTATGAGATGGCCCCTTCAATCTGCCCAGGCTGCTCACTTGGCTGCAATACTACCCCGGCGGCACGCTACCGTGAGCTGCTGAAGACCGTCGCACGGAGAAACGACGCGGTAAACGGCTGGTTCATCTGCGATCGCGGGCGCTTCAACAACAGCGCGGTTAATGACCAGGCCAGGCCCCGCATCCCGCTGGTGGATGGACGCGAAGTCTCATGGGCCGAGGCGCTGGACGACCTGGTCACCCGGATTATCGAGGTTCAAAATATCCATGGCCCGGGGAGCTTAGCCATTGTTGGTTCTTCCCGGCTGACCCTGGAAGGGAATCTCCTGCTGGCAAAGCTTGCCGAGATCCTTTGCACAGACAGCCTCTGCTACTTCATTGATGAAGCCCAGGCAGAACGGGAGGTTTCGGCTGTTTCACTCTTGACCAGGCAAAACTCTGCCTCCATGGCCGACGTACAGCTGGCAGACTGTATCGCCATCGTCGATTCCGATCTCCTTGAGGAAGGCCCGATGATGGCCCTGGCAGTAAGGCAGGCCTGGCGCCATGGGGCGCCTGTCTTCCTGGTCGGAGAGCATGCGCCTCTTGCTCAGACAACAATGATCTCCGTCGAGGCGGTGCAAGTGGATTATCCGGAAGAGGTTCCGTTCGGCGTATTCGAAAAACCGGTCATCATCTGCGGGACTCAACACAATAATCCGGCCACCATCAAAAAGATCATGGAATGCGGTATAAAGACGCTCTGCCTTCTCTCCGGCCCCAACGCCTTTGCCGCCGCGCTTCTTGCCGGAAAGCACAAGGCACCTTCACTTTCCGAGGCCCTTGAAACAGGCAAAATCAAGGGGATTATCAGTTTCGAGTCAGATATCCCGTTCGCCGCTCTGAGAGGGATTCCCGTGCTAGCTGCTGCAGACTGGCTCCAGACTGATGCAGTGAAAACCACATCCATTTTATTGCCGACAACAAGCTGGGTGGAGATGGATGGCACATTTATCAACAACGAGGGACGAGCCCAACGTTTTCGTCAGGTGATGCAACCCGGCCTGCCGATCAAAGGGTCAGACTCAGCGCTTCACCCACCACGTACACACCATAAGGTAGCACCCGGCGGCGATCCAAGGCCGGCCTGGCGCGTAGTCGCAGAGCTTATCGAACGACTGGGGGGCGAGCGAATCGAAGAGCCGCTGACCGGAGAATGGGAAGAGTTGCGAAGGCTTGATCCTGAGGGGGAAGGGACGCAGATCCTTACACATGACAGGAATTGAACCTCTCGACATATTGATCACATTCGCCAAGATCTCACTGGTCCTGGTCGTGATCCTGACACTGGCCGCCTATCTGGTCTATTCAGAGCGGAAGGTACTGGCATGGATACAGGACCGCAAAGGCCCCAACCGTGTCGGCCCGCTCGGACTTCTGCAACCACTGGCCGACCTGATCAAAATGCTTGCAAAGGAGGACTTCAAGCCTGCCGGAGCCGACAAATGGCTCTTTTACCTGGCACCGGCCATGGCTGCAATTCCGGCAATCCTGACCTTTGCCATTGTACCGTTCGGCGCACCGATCATCCTGTTCGGTCGGGAGCTACCTCTGCAGGTGGCTGACATGAACGTGGGGCTCCTGATCTTCATGGCGTTATCTTCAATTGCGGTCTACGGCGTGGCACTCGGCGGCTGGGCCTCCAACTCCAAGTATGCGCTCTTAGGCAGCATCCGCGGCCTGGCCCAGCTGATCTCCTACGAACTACCCATGGGACTCTCACTGGTACCGGTGGTGATGCTTTCCCGCTCATTCAAGCTGTCCGACATCGTCAGCGCCCAGTCAGAGTGCTGGTTCATCGTCTATCAGCCGCTCGCATTCTTCATCTTCCTGGTCAGCATCATTGCCGAGTGCAAGCGGATCCCCTTCGACCTCCCTGAGGCGGAAGGGGAGCTGGTAGCGGGATTCCATACCGAATATTCCGGGATGCGCTTCGGGCTCTTCTTTGTCGGCGAGTATATCAATATCATCGTGCTTGGAGGGCTTGCCGCCACCTTCTTCCTGGGGGGCTGGCACGGCCCGATTTTCCCGCCGCTGTTCTGGTTCTGGGGTAAGGTGTTTGCCTTTGCCTTCCTGTTCATCTGGATAAGGGGGACGCTCCCCAGGCTCAGGTATGACCAGCTGATGCATTTAGGCTGGAAGTTCCTCACCCCGCTTGCACTTCTCAACATCCTCGCCACCGGCTGGTGGCTGATGCTGCGGGGGTAAATCTCTCTCATTCGATTGGTATACAAGTGGAAGCTGATTGTAATATTTCCGATTTACAAAGGCATTGTCAACATTCCGCAAGTAAGGTATCCTTACTATAAGGAGACATCTTCATGTTAGCTAAAAAAACATCAAAGAACCAACTGACCCTTCCCAAGGAGATTGTCGGCAACTTCCCCGGCATTGAATTTTTCGATGCGTCTATTGAGGAAAACCGCATTGTGCTGACACCAGTTAAAATAACACCTGTTACAGTATCCCTGGCTGATGTTCGCTCCAAGATGAAAAAACTCGGGGTAACGCCGGATGATGTAACCAAGGCGGTTCAATGGGCCAGAAAATAAAATCACTCCGGGTTGTCATCGACACCAATGTGCTCCTATCGGCGCTCCTGTTCGGCGGACAACCGGGGAAACTTCATGAACTCTGGATTAAGGGGAAGATAGTTCCGCTGGTTTCAAAGGAAACTTTTGCAGAGTTCACCAGGGTTCTCTCGTATCCCAAATTTCGCCTTTCAAAGGCGGAAATCAGCATGATTATCGAAGAGGAAATACTTCCTTATACCGAGGTTGTCGAGATTATAGAGGATATCCCCGCGACCTGCCGTGATCGACAGGACGACAAGTTCCTTGCCCTGGCAGCTTCAGGCAGGGCCGCATACCTGATCACCGGAGATCAGGATCTTCTGGTGCTGGAAACATTCGGGAAGACAAGAATTGTGACTGTGCTTGAGGTGCTCGGGATAATTTCATAACGCAGGGGATGGTTGATGGGGAGTTCAGGTCTACTGACGACACGTGGATTAATGAGGAGATGTCGATAATTTAATGGGAGACTTAAAATGTCCAACATGGATAAAGAACAGTTGAAGATTGATCTGGTAAATGCTCTGGCTGGTGACGAACAGATCGAAAAGATAGTCGTGTTTGGTTCATTCACCTATTCGTCAACACCTCACGATATGGACATCGCGGTATTCTGCAATTCAAATGATGATTACCTCACTCTGGCGCTGGCATTCAGAAAAAAATTGAGACCACTGTCAAAAATCATTCCCATAGACCTGTTACCAATAACTATTCCGTTTGACCCTGCATCGTCATTTATGAGTGAAATCAACAAAGGGGAAGTTGTATATGAAAAAAGACACTGAAATCTGGGTGAATTATGCAGAAGAAAACATCCAGTCAGCTGAAATTCTCCTGCAGAGTGGCCTTTATAATCCGTCTCTCCAAAATGCCCAGCAAGCAATTGAAAAACTGCTGAAGGCTGCACTGATCGAAAGAGCAGCCGGACTTACCCGAACCCATAGCATAAGGGAACTTGCAGGTCGCCTTGACGCTCTTAACATTCAACACCCCCTGTCTGACGATGACATTGATCTTATTGATTCAATCTACCTCCCTTCAAAATATCCAGCTTTCAGCGTTTTACCACACTTCATGCCGACTGAAGAGATCTGCAGGCAGTGTGTTTCAATCGCACAGAACATGTACAAGGCTGTCATGACCCTAATGGTGTGATATGAGCGTTGTCGACGACATAGCAGGGATTCTGACCGGTATGTGGACCACCTGGAAGCATATCTTCCGGCGACCGGTCACGGTCCAGTACCCTGAGGAAAAGCGGCAGCCCTACCCGCGCTATCGGGCACGGATAATACTCACCCGCGACCCGGACGGCGGTGAGCGTTGTGTCGCCTGTTATCTCTGCTCTGCGGCCTGCCCTGTGGACTGCATCTCCATGCAGGCAGGGGAACAGGAGAATGGCCGCCGTTATGCGCAGTGGTTCAGGATCAACTTCTCCCGCTGCATCTTCTGCGGCCTCTGTGCAGAGGCCTGCCCGACCATGGCGATCCAGATGACGCCTGATTTCGAGATCTGCAAGCGGGACATCATGGAGCTGATATACGAAAAGGAGGATCTTCTGGTGGATCATGGCGGCAAGGAGCCTGACTACAACTTCTATCGCCACGCCGGCATCGGCGTTACACAGCCGCGCGGTGCTGGCGCGGAAGAGAGCCCGCCGGTGGATGTGCGGGGATTGATGCCGTGAACGGTTGAGACATCTTCCGGAAAAAGGATGATGGACACGAAAGGAGAATATGAACATGACAGAAGAAGAAAAGGACTATGAAGCTTTCAAGGCATATATAGATCTTTGGAAAAGTGAAAACCCAATAAAAACAAATAAACTCCAGGTTTTGCTTATAGTAAATGGATTACTTGTCTCGACCGTTCAGATTGCCGGTGGTTTTAAGCCTGAGAATTGGATTTTGTTTTTAGCCGGCTCGGTCCTTTCGTTTATCTGGGTGCTTTCAATTGGCCGGACAAGCCTGTTCCAAAAGGTATGGCAGGTAAAAATCGACAGAATAGCATCAAAAAAAGAATATGCTGACGACCCAAGGTTCAGGATACTCAATACGACCAATGCGGAAAAGGAGGCTCCGGGCTGGTTGCGGGCCTTGGGTAGTGTGTCATCTAAATACTATCTATTGGGAGCCCCCGTATTATTTTCCTTCTTATGGCTTGTGGCCTTGCTCTACGTTCTTACCGTAAAATAGGAA
>JAYSLX010000065.1:0-15372 GCA_043725245.1 Geobacteraceae bacterium
ACCGATCAGGCCGAACAGAATGTTCCAGAGAAACAAAAAGGTTAAGCTCCAGAAGTTCTTCACCGGGTACAAACGGGTTTCTTAAGTCAATGACATTGAATCAATCCATGCATCATGTGGGACATGCCCAGCCGCGCGGAAAAACTCCGCACAGGTTAGCGTTTGAGCCGTTGGCTCGTGCCGATACAACCCGGGTGCGTATTTGTTCGGGTTTGGCGTAGCGAGAGAAGACTCAAGATGTCTTAGGCTGCGCCTGCCAGAAGAACAGTCCCTGAAAAGCCATATTCACCTTGACAAAATCGCTCCCCACTTTTACTCTACGAGTTTATTTTTTCCCCTGAAATAGCACAATTTTCGCAGGAGTAGTCATGAAACCGTTGTTTCTTAACCCCCCCAGCTTCGAGGACTTTGACGGTGGTGCAGGCGCCCGCTATCAGGCTTCGCGGGAGGTTACCTCTTTCTGGTACCCCACCTGGCTCTGTTTCCCGGCCGGGATGATCGAAGGCTCGCGCGTGGTGGATGCGCCGGTGCAGCGCCTTGACCTTGATGCCTGTCTGTCCATTGCCAAAGATTTCGACATGGTGGTGATGTATACCTCCACGCCTACCCTTGCAATCGATGTTGCAACTGCACGCAGGATAAAGGAGCAGAATCCTGCCACGGTTACGGTCCTGACAGGGCCTCACGTGTCGATCCTCCCCGAGGAGTCGCTCCGCTTTGCAGCCGGCGCCGTGGATATCGTCTGTCGCGGCGAGTTCGATTATTCGACAAAGGAGCTTTGCGAGGGAGGGGATTGGGAGCGGGTGGACGGCATCAGCTTTCTCAAGGACGGCAAGGTTGTTCACACGCCTGACCGTCCGCCGATCCAGGATCTGGATGCGCTCCCCTTTGCCAGCCAGGTCTACAGGCGGGACCTTCCGATCAGCGAGTACGTAATCCCTCACTTCAAGAATCCTTACGTCTCCATTTACTCCAGTCGCGGCTGTCCTTCCAAATGTATCTATTGCCTCTGGCCCCAGACCTTTTCCGGGCGGACCATGCGGACCCGCAGCCCTCAGAACGTTTACGAGGAGGTCAAATGGATCACGGAGAATATTCCCGAGATGCGGGAGCTCTCCTTTGATGACGACACCTTCACCGCCGACCGGCAGCATGCACGGGAAGTGGCCACGCTACTCAAGCCTCTGGGGATCTCGTGGACCATCAATGCCCGGGCCAACTGCGACTATGAGACTCTGAAGATCATGCGTGAGGCCGGCCTGCGCCACGTCGTGGTTGGCTTCGAGAGCGGCAACGAGCAGATACTCAAGAACATCAAGAAGGGGGTCACAAAAGCTCAGGCCATCCAGTTCACCAAGGACTGTAAAAAGCTGGGGCTCTCTGTGCATGGCGCCTTTATCATGGGGCTGCCGGGTGAGACCCGCGAGACCATCAAGGAGACCATCGAGTATGCCAAACAGCTTGACCTGAACTCGATCCAGGCTTCACTTGCCTCACCATATCCCGGCACGGAGTTCTATGATCTCTGCAAAAAGGAGGGGTGGATCTCCTCGGACGACTTCATCGATGATACCGGCCACCAGAAATGCGTGATCAACTATCCGCACCTTTCAAACTCCGAGATATTCGATTCGGTGGAGGAGTTCTACAACAAGTTCTACTTCCGGCCCAAATACATCGCCCGGAGCGTGATGAAGATGATCACCAACGGCGAGGAGCGGAAAAAGCTGCTGAGAGAGGGGAAGCAGTACCTCGAATACATGAAGAAGCGGAAACAGTCGCAGAAGTGTAAATGAAACAGCTCATAGTCAATGCCGATGACTTCGGCCTGTCAAGCGGTGCCAATCGGGCGATCATCAGCTCCTGGCAAGAGGGGATACTGACCAGCGCCTCACTGATGACCGGAGGCCTGGCCTTTGACGAGGCAGTTGCCATGGCCAAGGAGAATCCAGGGCTGCAGGTCGGGCTGCACCTGACGCTGGTTCAGGGGCGGGCCGTCGTGCCTCATCCCGGGTTTCCCTCACTGGTGGATTCAAGAGGCGACTTCTCGTATGACCCGGTTCATGCCGGTATGCGATATTTCTTTGTAAAGTCCCTCAGAAAACAGTTATTTACAGAGATAGAGGCACAGATCATCAAGTTCCGGGGTACCGGTCTCCCTTTATCCCACATAGACGGACACCTGAACATCCATATGCACCCGACGGTATTCGACATCCTCAGCGGGCTTATGCCGAAACATGGTATCTCCACATTCCGCCTTTCCAGGGAAAGGCTTGGGGTAGACCTGAGACTGGCGCCTCGGAGACGGATCGGCAAGGCTGCTGATGCCTTCATCTTCAGCCGGTTGGCGAGGCGCTGCAAACCGGTTCTCGACCGGCTGGGAATTGGTCACACGGTTGAGGTTAAGGGGCTTCTGAATTCCGGGCAGATGACCGAAGGGTACCTTCTGAAGGCTATTGAAACTCTGCAGGATGGGGTTACCGAGATCTACTTCCATCCGGGCAGCCTTCCGGACCAGGAGCTGGCAAAGTGGATGCCGGACTATTTCCATGAAGAGGAGCTGGCAGCGCTTGTCAGCCCGCGAGTAAAGGAAACACTGCGTGCAGCGGGGATATCCCTGCGCAATTACCGGGGAGAGACCAAACAATGGTGAAGACGCTTGTAATCATGCTTCTGGCGGTTACTGCCGGCACTGTCGGCGATATCCTGCTGGCCAAAGGTATGAAGGAGATGGGGGACATCTCGGCCATGAATCTGCGTGGGATACTCAACGCAGCCTATCAGGCCCTTTCAACTCCAAAGCTGATAATCGGCACTGCCATGCTCGCCATCTTCTTCTTCCTCTGGTTGGCTGTCCTCTCCTGGGAGGACCTCTCTGTCGCACTTCCGATGCAGGCCCTGAACTATGTGCTGGTGGCCTTTCTCGCCCAGTTTTACCTGGGAGAGCAGGTTTCCCCCCTTCGATGGGGAGGGATCGTGCTGGTCTGTATCGGTGTCATCCTTATCACCAAGAGCAGCAGTGCTGTAGGGTAATCGAAAGTTCAAGGTTTTGGAGCTATCACCAGCTGGCGCCGGGTGAGGATGAATACGCGGGGTTTGGTTTCACCCGGCCTGGCGATATTGATCCGGACTTTCGTCCCAGCCTTCCCACGCAGCCTTTTATCAACCATTTCGTTAAAATTGCTTCCCTTTGTCTGTTTCCCGTCTATGTGAGTGATTATGTCGCCGGCTTTAATGCCGGCCAAGTGGGCAGGTCCGCCGTTTATCAATTGTTTCACCACGATGCGGCCGTCGGCCCAAGGGGTGCCGTCTATGCCCACACCGCCGAAATAGCGCAAATTTTCCGCTGCCATGGCAGTTGTCGTGGCAATCATAAAGTAAATCATGTAGGGAAATAAAATTGTGCGCATGGCAAGCTCTCATGATACAGCAACGACGGGTAGTGTCAATTGCCGGGATTGACCGGCGCACGTCGTGACGATTCGTATGATTGTGTGCCATGTCGCCTATGTTACAATGTCCGCATCATCATGATAGGAGCGAGAGATGGCAGGAAGAGTAAGGGTTAGCGTTATTCTTGACTCCGCTGCTCCCGGCACTCCCCTGGAGGCGGCCGGGTGGGTCAGGACCGTTCGGGTCGGGAAAGAAGTTACCTTTCTTGCGTTAAACGATGGGTCTTCGCTTGCGAGTCTGCAGGTTGTCGTCGAGCCAGGACTTTCAAACTATGATGATGTCATGCGGATTGGAACGGGTGCGGCCCTGCGTGTAAAAGGGATGCTGGCTGAATCGCCGGCAAGCGGACAGAGGGTCGAATTGCGGGCCTCTGAAATCTGTGTTGTCGGCCATTCGGACCAATCTTACCCTTTGCAGAAGAAACGTCACAGCTTTGAATTCCTGCGCACCATAGCCCATATGCGACCCCGGACCAATACCTTTTCCGCAGTGTTTCGAATACGATCCGCATTGGCTCAGGCGATACATCGTTTCTTTGCCGAGCGGCGGTTTCTCTATGTCCATACCCCGATAATCACTGCTAACGACTGCGAGGGTGCAGGAGAGCTCTTCCGTGTGACCACGCTCCCCCTTGACAGGCCGCCGCTGATGGATGGGAAGGTGGATTATGGTGCGGATTTCTTTGGCTGCGAAACTGCTCTTACGGTGAGCGGTCAGCTTGAAGGGGAGATGTTTGCGCTTGCCTTTACCGACATCTACACGTTTGGTCCTACCTTTCGGGCAGAAAACTCCAATACTCCCCGGCATGTGGCCGAGTTCTGGATGATCGAACCGGAGATGGCCTTTGCTGACCTGATGGCCGATGCCGCGCTGGCTGAGGAGTTTCTCCGGTATCTCTGCCGGTTTGTACTTGAAGAGTGCGCTGAGGATATGGCCTTTTTCGACGAGCATATCGATAAGGGGCTTATAGGGAGGGTCCTGAAGGTTGCCGAGTCGTCCTTTGCCGTTATGGAGTACACCGAAGCGATAAGGCATCTTGAGAGTGCGACGGTACCGTTCCAGTATCCTGTTGCCTGGGGGCTCGATCTTCAGACCGAGCATGAACGATATATCACAGAACATGTTGTGGGAGGGCCTCTCTTCATCATAAACTATCCAAGAGATATCAAGGCATTCTACATGCGACAGAACGACGATGGGAAAACGGTGGCGGCCATGGATCTCCTTGTCCCAAAGATCGGTGAAATCATCGGCGGCAGCCAGCGTGAAGAGAGAGCTGATATGCTTGAGCAAAGGATGAGTCAGCTCGGGATCAAGCCGGACCTCCTCTGGTGGTATCTGGAGAGCCGTCGCTGGGGGTCAGCCCCACATGCGGGGTTTGGCCTGGGGTTTGAGCGGCTTATTATGTATCTGACCGGGATGGAAAACATCAGAGACGTGATTCCGTTTCCGCGTACGCCGCGTCACGCGGAATTCTAGGCCAAGTTCAGGGAGATAAAGATGTCGGATGTGCTCAAGCAGGTCCTGCTGATTTTCGTTTTCTTCGGGATCCCGGGGATTGTTGCTGCGTGGATTGCTCACACCAAGGGGAGGAATAGACTGGGGTGGTTTCTGCTCTGCTTCTTTTTCCCCCCGACGATGATGATGCTCATTTTTCAGGGGCCATTACGGGAGGTAGTCGGGCATTACCGGCAGTGTCCCTCCTGTAGTGAGTTCCAATCATGGCGAAACACCGCATGCAAATATTGTGGGGCTGAAATCCCCACGAGTGGGTTAAACCAATGACTGATGCGCAGCTGATAGCCGCCTACCGGCTGGAGCGGCACCCTGAAGGTGGATGGTACCGGGAGGCGCACCGCTCAACCCATTCGCTTGGCCTTCTCCACGGCTATCCGGGTGTGAGGGTTGCGCTTACCGCCATCTATTTTCTTCTGGGAAAAGGGGATTTCTCCACATTCCATCGGGTGAGGAGTGAGGAGGTCTGGCTGCACCTGGGGGGAGGGCCTCTGGAGCTTGTCACTCTGGATCAGGAACCGGAGTTCTCTCTGCTGAGCCCTGTTGGTGGCGGAGGCGAGCCTATGGCAGTTGTTCCTGCCGGCGTGCTTCAGGCGGCAAGGCCTCTTGCCGGGTTCAGTTTTGTTGCCTGCATGGTTGCGCCGGGTTTTGATTTCGCGGATTTCGAGATGCCCACCGCTGATGAGCTGAATCGTTCCTATCCGGGTCATGGAGACCTGATTCGTCGCTACACCCGGTGAGCATCAATCTGTGAATGGAGCCTGTCGGTAAGGTGTTGGGATAGGATGCAGAATGAAAAGGCCTGTTTTTCAACAGGCCTTTTCTCGTTACTATGTATGCTCTATTTCTTGTCCATCAGGGTGACGATACCGTCATCCAGGTCGTACTTGGCGGTAACGATCCGGAGTTTACCTTCCTTTGCCATCTTCGCGAGGAGAGGAGAGTGCTTGGTCAGATTGGCTTTTACGAGTTGAATGTTCTCGTTAACCACATTTTCGACAAACTCTGCTTTGTCCTGGGTGGCAGATTTTTTTGCTGCCTGTGCCTTTTTCAGTGCCGGCGCTATCCCTTTGACGATGGTGCCGATGTTTCCTTCAGCCTTTCCCTTTGAATCGACGGTTGCTTTTACCGCACCACACCGCTCATGCCCAAGCACCATTACGAGGGGGCTGCCGAGGTGCTCGGCCGCGTACTCTATGCTGCCGAGAATAATCGGATCGACGATGTTGCCTGCAACCCTGACCACGAAGATCTCACCGAGGCCTTCATCGAAGATCAATTCGGGCGGCACCCGTGAGTCTGAGCAGGAGAGGATGATGGCGTAAGGAGCCTGGCTTGTTGAGAGTTTCTTGCGTGATGCGATGTCGCAGGCTTTGACGCCGGTCATCTGGTTGTCAACGTATCGTTTGTTGCCATCCATAAGCTTTGTCAGGGACTGTTCGGGGGTAATCCCCGGTGCGGGTGAAGACGCCAGGGCGCTCCCCAGGCAGAGTGCCGCGGCGACCATTGCGCCGAGTGCGATGAATCTCTTTTTCATGTTGTAGCCTCCTTAATTAAATGAATGGATTAGAAATTAATCACTTTATTATGTGGCGTCAAGGAGAAAGTTTGTGTGTGGTTCTGTTTGCAGCCACGGGACGTTTTTTCCCACAGGCAGGCCACCGAAAGCTGGCAAAGAATCGTCCGGAGCAAAGGCTTTTTGCTGCAAGGTTATTCGAGGAGATAAAGGGTGTCGTCATGCGACGGAGATGCATACTTCCGTTTAATGCCCCGGATTCCATCCTTGGTGAAGATGTTCTCCATGCTGTCATCTCCGAGCACGTCACCCAATTCCTCTTCAACCTTTTCCGGGTCTTCCCCGCACTCCAGCCTACGGATTGCTTCGTCAATGCCCGAACCGAGGTTCATCCCGGTTGCATCGGAGAGTTTGCGCATTAATTTGGCCATCTGCCTGGGGTCGTTCTCATTCATTCCCTCCATCTCGCCGGCAAGGCCGATCATTGCCTTTTCGAGTCTGGCCTCGTCGATATCCGGCATCCCGTCTGCGGACGGTTCGTCCTTGCGCCCTTTGGAGATAGCAAAGTTAGACACCTGACGCTGTAAGCCGGGGCGCTTGCATTTCGGGCAGTCAGGATGCTTGTCGGTGTTGATGCTGCGGGAGAGGAAGTTGAAGATGGTGTGACAGTCGCTACAATAGAATTCGTAAACAGGCATCGGCAGCCTCCTGGTAGTTTGATGACGATTATATGAAAAACATGTCCTATCCCTTCTGTCAAGTGGATGTAGGAACAGGGAATATTTTTGCATACAACAGTTCGAAGGTATGTTAGAATGTGGCACTTTTAAAGTTGACTAACCCTAGGGGCTTTGATGGTTCCTGGGGTTTTTGCTTACGTATCAAGGGAGTCCCTGTGATTATAACGGTTCAAGCAAATGATATCGAGAAGGCTTTGCGTGAACTCAAACGGATGCTTCAACGTGATGGTATCCTGAAGGAGATCAAGAAACGCCGCTACTACGAAAAGCCTTCAGTCAAGAAGAAGCGCAAGCAGATTGAGGCCGAGCGCAGGCGCAGAAAGGCGTTGCGTCAGAGGCGGCCTGAACGGGATTAAGAAGGCATGGACGCGACAAGTGCATCAAGGGGCTTCCGGCCAGCATCGCCACTCAGTTCTCATCTGCACTCACACAGTAGTTAGTCACAAAAGGCCCCGTCTTCGTCGGGGCCTTTTGTGCGTAACCCATCACTGACACAGAGGACACGTAAGTCAACGAAGATATTTTTGCAAATATAGCGCGAAAAATATCATCTAACTTACTAAACAAGGAGATTTAATGGAGTTCAAGAGATTTAATTTTCATCCTGCCATTGCGGCCGGTGTAACGGCAGAGGGATATACGATGCCAACGCCTATACAGATGCAGGCAATCCCACCGATTATGCAGGGAAGGGACGTAATGGGCCTTGCCCAGACAGGCACCGGCAAGACCGCTGCATTCGCGCTGCCGATTCTGCAGCGACTGATGCAGGGTGAGCGCGGACATGTCCGGGCCCTCATCATTGCACCTACCCGAGAACTGGCAGAACAGATCCATGTGGCCATCGGAACCCTGGCGCGTCAGACACGGATCAGGAGTATCACCGTCTATGGCGGTGTAAACATAAATCCGCAAATACAGAAACTCAAAAATGGAGTAGAAATCGTCGTTTCCTGCCCTGGGCGACTCCTTGACCACATAGGCCAAGGGACCATCGACCTCTCCCATCTGGAGGTGCTGGTTCTGGATGAGGCAGACCAGATGTTTGACATGGGGTTTTTGCCGGATATCCGGCGTATCCTTAAGCAACTTCCCGAGCAGCGTCAGACGCTGCTCTTTTCTGCCACCATGCCGGCCGAGATCCGAGGACTTGCCGGCGACATCCTGCGTGATCCCTTTACGGTGCAGGTCGGCAGCACCGCTCCTCCGGTAACCGTCACACATGCACTCTATCCGGTCGCACAACACTTAAAGACCGCGCTTATCCTTGAACTGCTCCAGCATACTGATACCGAGTCGGTACTGGTCTTTACCAAGACCAAGCACCGGGCCAAACGCCTTGGAGAACAGCTTGAAAAGGCCGGGCACAAGGCTGCATCGCTTCAGGGGAATCTATCGCAGAACCGCAGGCAGGCGGCCCTTGACGGTTTCCGTGACGGGACTTTTCAGATTCTTGTGGCCACAGATATCGCTGCACGAGGGATCGATGTCTCTCAGATATCACACGTGATAAACTACGACATCCCTGACACCGCGGAATCATACATTCACCGCATCGGCAGGACGGGCCGTGCCGCAAGGAGCGGCGACGCCTTCACCCTGGTGACTGAGGACGATATATACATGGTTCGTACCATCGAACGGGCACTCGGTGCTCCTCTTGAAAGACGCACTGTTGCCGGCTTTGACTACAGCACCCCTGCTCCGAGAAAGGACACCGAATTTGCCCGCCCACCAAGGGAGCAAAGGCCGGCTCGCAAGCCTGATGCCGCGAAGAAGGCTGCAGGAAATGCCCCGAAGGTCGGTCAGCCAGGAGCTGTTAAAGGTGCAACCCCTGCTCGACCCCAGCCGCGTCCTACTCAAGGGCAGCAGCCTGCTTCGGCGCCTTCTCAGCATCCTCAACGTTCACGGCGTGCCCGTTGAAGGAGTTTCTGAAATGACACAACGGGCCATGCTCTGTCACCGTTGCCGGCGTCTGATCGGCAGTGATGAATCTGTTTGCTCCTGGTGCGGGGCATCCCGGCCTGCCGGGTGGTGGCGTGCCACGGCCTGGGCAAGGGGTGCTGTTGACGGCGATTGGCTGGTCAGGGCAATAATAACGCTCAACGTGGCATTCTATATACTCTCGTTACTCATGAGCGTCAGGCGCGGCCCTGCAATGAACCCGTTAAATTTCCTTGCGCCTGACCAGACGAGCTTGTTGCTGCTCGGCGCAACCGGGACAATCCCGATTGAACAATTCGGCCGAACCTGGACGATCCTATCCGCTAATTATCTCCATGGCGGAATTCTTCATCTGCTATTCAACATGATGGCACTGCGCCAGATTGCCCCGATGGTGAACCGGGAATTTGGAGTCAGCCGCATGTTCAGCATTTATACGCTGGGGGGTGTCTGCGGGTTCTGGCTGTCGTATGTGGCCGGAGTTCCGTTCACCATTGGAGCCTCGGCATCTATCTGCAGCCTTATAGGCTCGCTTCTCTACTTTGGGAAAAGCAGGGGAGGTGCCTATGGCGAGGCTGTCTACCGTGAAGTTGGTGGATGGGCGGTCGGACTTGTCCTGTTCGGACTCATGATGCCGGGTATCAACAACTGGGGGCATGGGGGTGGTGTCATTGGAGGGATAATCCTCGGCATGCTTCTGGGTTACGAGGAGGGTAAGGCTGAAAATGCACTCCATAGAGGTGTTGCCGCCCTCTGCGCTCTGGCGACGGTCGGGGTGCTGGGTTGGGCGGTGTTCAGTTCTCTCATGATCTGGTTCGAAAAATGAGACCGTACCGCTCCATAGGGACAACATTTAGTTCATGAAATAACACCTCGCAGGGTTTGATAAGCAGGTCGGGAGTGAAGCAGGGAGAGGATGCTTGTGTTGAGCAGCCCTCCCTGTTTTTTTGTTCAGATCCCCTGAGTTGGGAGAAGGAGACTGAAGCGGGCGATACTCCAGTAACTACCTTCCGCATATTGTTAAATCTGCCGGTAACGGTAAACTATTCTGAAGGACATCTTACTTGCGAGGCATTACCTATGGCGCAATCCCTCTGGAAGCCGTTATTGATGCTTCTGCTGTTCATCGTATTCTTTAACGCGGTGTACAGCCTTATTTCGCAGCAGGGCGCAAAAGGAGCGGTGATCAGCTACAGCCGTTTCCGGAGTGAACTGTCGGTGGACAACATCAAAAAAGTGAGTATCAAAGGGAATGCCGTTACAGGCGAATTCCGTGTCAAAACCAAGGTAAACGAACAGGCCCAAGGGAAAGAGGTGGTACGGGAGGTGGGTGACTTTACGACTGTGATGCCTGTCTTTGCCGACCAGACCCTTATGACCGACCTGACGACCCGCAAGGTGGAGGTGACGGCGGTGTCGACGGAAGTCTCGCCATTTGTCAATTTGTTGATCTATTTCGTCCCGTGGATGTTGCTGATCGGGATCTGGTGGATGAGTATGCGAGGGATGCGCTCTCAGGGGCCGGGCGGAATGCTGGGAGGTTTTGCCCGATCCGGAGCCAAGATGTACTCAACTGAGGAGAAGGTCACGGTGACCTTCGACGATGTGGCAGGTATGGAAAACAGCAAGCAGGAGTTGAAAGAGATCGTTGACTATCTGCGTAACCCCAAACAGTTCCAGCGGATCGGCGGCAAGGTCCCCAAAGGGGTCTTGCTGGTCGGCCCCCCTGGGACCGGCAAGACCCTCCTGGCCCGGGCAGTTGCCGGAGAGGCCGGTGTTAACTTCTTCACCATCTCCGCTTCCCAGTTCATCGAAATGTTCGTCGGTGTCGGTGCCAGTCGGGTTCGTGACCTGTTCACCACTGCCAAGAAGGCTGCACCCAGCATTGTATTCATCGACGAACTGGACGCGGTGGGGAGGAGCAGGGGAGCCGGTTTCGGCGGCGGACATGACGAGCGGGAGCAGACCCTGAATCAACTCCTGTCGGAGATGGACGGTTTTGACCAGCATGAAGAGGTCATTGTCCTTGCTGCAACAAACCGACCCGATGTGCTTGACCCGGCCCTGCTCCGACCAGGGCGTTTCGACCGTCACGTGGTGATCGAACGTCCTGACTGGCGCGACCGGGAGAAGATACTTCAGGTACATGTGCGAAAGATAGCCATGGCCGGTGGAATCGATCTGTCTGTCATTGCCCGGGGCACGCCCGGAATGACCGGAGCAGACCTGGAGAACCTGGTGAACGAGGCAGCTATCCTCGCCTCAAGGGAAAATGCTGCAGAAGTCACCATGGTGCACATGGAAAAGGCCAAGGACAAGATACTCATGGGTGGAGAGCGGAAGATGATTATTTCGCCGGAGGAAAAGCGGATCACCGCATATCACGAAGCAGGTCATGCCCTAGTGGCCAAGCTTCTTCCCGGCACCGACCCGATTCACAAGGTTACCATCATCCCCCGAGGGATGGCGCTGGGGGTCACCCAGCAACTACCCGAGGACGATCGTTACCATTATCCTCAGAGCTATCTGGAAAATCGTCTGGCTGTCACAATGGGTGGCCGGGTGGCGGAGCGGCTGGTTTTCGGAGAGGTTTCCACCGGCGCCCAGAGCGACCTGAAGGTGGTGACCGACCTTGCGGAGAAGATGGTATGCCAGTGGGGGATGAGCGAAAAGGTGGGGGCCATGACCTTTAGCCGGGGTGAGGAACACCCCTTTCTGGGGATGAAGCTCGCACAAGAGAAGAGCTTTTCAGAGGCAATGGCATGGAGGATAGATCAGGAGATCGCTGCCTTTATCCGGAACGCGGAGCAGCGTGCAGAGGAGCTTCTTGTCTCCAGCCGGCCCAAACTGGACCTCCTGGCAGATGCCCTGCAGGAAGAGGAGACCCTGGACAGGGCGCGGGTCGACGAACTGGTAGGTTGAGGTTGCAGATGTCCCCCGGTCGCTTGCGCAACCGGGGGTTTTGTATTCCAAGCTGATTAAAGCCCTAATGCTTTGAAGAAGTCAGTCCCCTTGTCATCAACCAGGATAAACGCCGGGAAATTCTCCACCTCGATCTTCCAGACCGCCTCCATCCCGAGTTCCGGGAAGTCTATGCATTCAACCTTCTTGATGTTCTCTTCGGCCAGCACCGCTGCCGGGCCGCCGATGGAGCCCAGGTAGAAGCCGCCGTGCTTTTTGCAGGCATCGGTGACCTGCTGGCTCCGGTTCCCCTTGGCAATCATGATCATGGAACCGCCGTTGGCCTGGAGGAGGTCAACGTAGGAGTCCATCCGGCCGGCCGTAGTCGGACCGAATGATCCCGAGGCCTTCCCTTTCGGGGTCTTGGCCGGGCCTGCATAGTAAATCGGGTGGTTTTTGAGGTAGTCGGGGAGCGGTTTGCCGCTGTCGAGGATCTCCTTGAACTTGGCGTGGGCGATGTCGCGGCCGACCACAATGGTGCCGTTTAAGAGCAGCGGCGTGGAGACTGGGTGTTTGGAAAGCTCGGCCAGGATCTCCTTCATTGGCTTGTTCAGGTCGATCTTGACGCCGTGCTCGTGCTTACCCCGGTACTGTTCGGGGATCAGGCGGCCAGGGTTGCGGTCCATCTCCTCGACGAAAAGGCCGTCCCTGGTAATCTTAGCCTTGATGTTACGGTCTGCGGAGCAGGAGACCGCCATCCCCAGCGGGCAGGATGCGCCGTGTCGCGGCAGGCGGATGACCCTGATGTCATGGGCAAAATACTTGCCGCCGAACTGGGCTCCGATTCCGAGCTTGTAAGCTTCCTGGAGGAGCTTCTCTTCGAGTTCCAGGTCACGGAAGGCCTGGCCGTGCTCGTTCCCCTTGGTGGGGAGTTCATCCAGGTACTTGGCGGAGGCGAGCTTGGTCGCCTTCATGCAGGCGTCAGCGGAGGTGCCGCCGACAACCACGGCGATGTGGTACGGCGGGCATGCTGCTGTACCGAGATATTTCATCTTGCCGACCAGGAACTTTACCAGGCTGTCCGGAGTCAGCAGTGCCTTGGTCTCCTGGAACAGGGAGGTCTTGTTGGCAGATCCGCCCCCCTTGGCCATGAAGAGGAACTTGTAGTAATCGCCGTCGACTGCCTGAATGTCGATCTGTGCCGGCAGGTTGGTGCCAGTGTTGATTTCCTCGTACATGTCAAGGGCCACGGTCTGCGAGTAGCGGAGGTTTTCTTCGGTATAGGTCTTGTAGATCCCCTTGGAGAGGAACTCCTCATCCCTGCCGCCGGTCCAGACCTGCTGGCCCTTCTTGGCGACGACGGTGGCGGTGCCGGTATCCTGGCAGGTCGGGAGTTCGAAGTTGGCGGAGATCTCGGCGTTGCGCAGGAAGGCGAGCGCCACACCTTTGTCGTTCTGTGATGATTCAGGGTCGCGAAGGATCTTGGCTACAGACTCGTTATGTTCGGGGCGGAGCAGAAAGGAGACGTCGCGCATCGCCTCGTTGGCGAGGATAGAGAGGGCTTCGGGACAGACCCTGAGAACATCCTTGTCTGCGAACTTCTCAACGGTCACATACTTCTCTGATCCCTCGATCTTCCGGTACGTGGTCTGGTCCTTCCCCAGGGGATACGGGTCCTGATAGACAAACGGTTTTGTTGCCATTGCATTTAACTCCTTTCAATTGGGGTATCTGCGTTAACAAGCAGTGAAAGATGGCAAAGCAAAAAGTTCCAGATGCAAGGCTTGCAAAACCTGAGGAATGAGGCGTACGTTTATTGTACGTCGCAGTGACGAAAGTTTTGCGTAACGCAGCAGATGGGCTTTTTGAGAAGCCATCAGTATTCTGTATACAGTTTTCGACGGAATAGTATTGGAAAAATCTGATTTTGTCGAGTGGGAAGTTTGGACCTGGCTTGTTGTGCTGTATAGACGTTCAGCAAGTGACAAAGCTGTGTGGTTCTGCGGAGGGAAGCTCCTATTTCAAGGGAGTGAGATACGACATGAAGTTATTCCAGAAGTTTATTGAATTGCAATGTAAATCAAAATTGACATGTTCGATTTTCATGGTATTTTAAAGTTATGATTTCTAGAACTCATTCAAATGCACTGCTTGAAACAGTTCTTTCACGCAGCAGAATCACTCTGATGATTGGTCCGCGCCAGTGCGGCAAGACTACCCTTGCCCGGCAATTTGTGCCAATCGACTCAGCAAACTATTTCGACCTGGAGGATCCGGTTTCCCTTGTGCGGCTGGAAGAACCGATGACCGCTCTTGCCCCGCTCACCGGCCTGGTGGTGATTGACGAAGTCCAGCGCCGACCTGAGCTATTCCCCGTATTGAGGGTGCTGGCCGACCGCCAGCCGCTGCCGGCGCGATTTCTGATCCTGGGGAGCGCCGCCCCCGAACTGCTGCGTCAGTCATCCGAATCGCTGGCCGGTCGAATGGAGATTGTTGCCATGTCCGGTTTTTCCCTCGCTGAAGTGGGGATCGAACAGCAATCGCGCCATTGGCTTCGTGGAGGCTTCCCCTGTTCCTACCTGGCAGCGTCGGACAATGACAGCTTTGCCTGGCTAAAGAGTTTTACCCTTACCCTTGTTGAGCGGGATATCCCTCAGCTTGGGATCGGAGTTCCCGCTGCCATGCTCATCCGTTTCTGGACCATGCTTGCCCATTGTCACGGGCAGATATGGAACGCAGCGCCTCCGGCACGTTCTCTCGGTGTCAGTGAACCGACGGTCAGACGCTACCTTGATCTGCTTGAAGGTGTGTTCATGGTGCGCCAGCTTCAGCCTTGGCACGCCAACCTGAAAAAGCGGCAGGTCAAATCCCCGAAGATCTATTTTCGCGATTCCGGGGTGCTGCACCATCTGCTCGGAATCCGCGGCGACAGGGAATTGCTGAACCATCCGGCCTGCGGTGCATCATGGGAAGGATATGCCATAGAAGAAGCAATACGAGTTGTATCGCCTGACGAGTCATATTTCTGGGCCACTCATAATGGCGCGGAGCTTGATCTGTTGCTGATGAAAAACGGGCTTCGCATCGGTATCGAATGTAAACGCTCCGATGCCCCGCGCTTGACCCCATCAATGCGAACTTCCCTAACGGACTTGGAACTCGACCGCTTGGTGGTGATTTATCCCGGCACTCGACGTTATTCCCTGGCCGAAGGAGTAGAAGTGCTACCTCTGGTTGACCTTGCTAGTCTGTTGTTATGAATAAAATGTTCCATTTGGGGGGATCACCGGTTCACGCGCG
>JAYSLX010000066.1:0-4437 GCA_043725245.1 Geobacteraceae bacterium
GGTCTGCACGCATGTCGCAGATATAGACTTTGGCAGGATTCATGTCTACGTGGGTAACTACGATTTCTGGTACCAGGCCAGCCAGTTGACGCTCAAGCAAAAGCAGGATGATAACCGCAAGGTTACCGATAAGGCCAATGAACTTAAAGAGTTTATTCAGCGCTTCAGCTCCAATGCATCCAAGGCGAAGCAGGCTACGTCAAGGAAACGGCTTCTGGAGAAACTCACCATAGAGGAGATGCCGGTCTCCTCTCGCAAATACCCGTACGTCGTGTTCAAGCCTGAGCGCCCTTGTGGCGATATTATCCTGGAGATCAACGGCCTCTCCAAGGCAATCAACGGTTCAAACGTGCTAAAGGATCTTACCCTTATGGTTCGAAAAGGGGACAAGATTGCCTTTGTCGGTGCCAACAGTCTGGCCAAGACTACCCTTTTTCAGATCTTGGCAGGAGAGCTTGAGCCTGATAGTGGCAGTTTCCGCTGGGGGGTGACTATAACGCCGGCATATTTCCCGAAGGAGAACAACGACTACTTCACCAATGATCTGAACCTGATCGAATGGCTCGGCCAGTACTCTCCTCCCACCGAGGGTGAGAGTTTTGCCAGGGGATTCCTCGGCAGGATGCTCTTTTCAGGTGATGAGGCGATGAAGAAGACCAGTGTTCTCTCCGGGGGGGAGCGGGTCAGGTGCATGCTCTCCAGGATGATGCTCTCCGGCGCCAACGCACTGCTCATGGACGAGCCGACCAACCACCTGGACCTGGAATCGATCACCGCCCTGAACAACGGCCTGATTGCCTTCACGGGGGTACTGCTCTTTTCTTCCCACGACCACGAGTTTGTCTCTACCGTGGCGAACAGGATTGTGGAGATCACCCCTGCCGGGGTAATCGACAGGGTCATGGGCTTCGATGACTACCTCGAAGATACAGAAGTTTCGGCGTTCAGGGATCAGCTCTGCCAGGGGCACATGGAACTCAGCCTTTAATAAGTTAGAAAACATTTTTTGTTTTTATTGAGCAGAAAATGTTTTCGTTAGCGCACTTATCCTGTATATCTGGGCTAGATTCAGGGGCAGCGCTTAAGGGCAGTTATGTAAAGAGTGGTTGGTTTTATCAGCGCCAGAGCCTCTTTGCAGACCTATTTCCCCTTGCATAACCCTGCCATTTCAACTATCATCCAGCCACGTTTTCCATCCACGCCAAAGGGTTTTACATGGAAAAGTGGATAATGCCGTTCAATGCCGGCCTGGCGATCCTTATCATACTGGTCATGGCCATGATGGCTTCCGATTTGGTTTCACACCGTCTGGCCAAGACTTTTGCCACCTCTTCTTCGCCGCGAGGCGTAGCACCTTCTACACCCGTTCAGCCTCAAAACGAGGATCTCTCCTTCTTTGCCCCCATCCTGGAACAAGCTCTTTTCGGTCCCGCGACCAAAGGGAAGCTTGTCGCGATTTCCATGACCACTCAGCAGTCGGCATCCACAGCAAACCTGGGAGACCTCATACTTCTCGGAAGCGCTTTGGGCTCTTTCCGCGAGACCTTCGCACTCGTACAGAAGTCCAGCTCCAAGGAAGAACGGGTCTTCCGACTGGGAGACCAGGTGTTCGATGCCGGCCAGCTGGTCTCTGTCCGAAAGGAGTTCGCTGAGATCCTTGTAGGAGGGAAACGGGTCAAAATCCTCTCCCCAAGCTACCCTGCGGCTGCCGGCGGTGCCCCAGCTCAGCCCGGTTCATCGTCTCAGGCCGGAGGGCTTGCAACACAGGTAAGCTCGGGCAGTTACGTTATCGATCAACGTGCATTGAATGCGGCCTTGGACAACATCGGTCAGGCCATGACTGATGCACGGCTTCTCCCGAGCATTAAGGATGGTAAGGTCGAGGGCTTCAGGGCCTCCGAGGTCCGCTCCAGCGGTATTTTCGCCATGATTGGGATCAAGAATGGCGACGTGCTCTTAAGGATTAATGACTTCCCTATAGATTCACCTGAAAAGGCGATTCAGTCTCTGGCCTCTCTTAAGGGGCAGAACAGGATCAAACTCGATCTGGTGCGCGACGGTCAGCCGTCTACATTCAACTATGACATACGGTAGGGGTGATCTACAGTTCGCGTACATTCAAGATTTCCCGTCTACCTGAGCCTCACCTGGAGGTTTGCCTTGCACAGAAAGTTTAAATACCTTGTCATGACCCTGATGCTCCTTTGCCTTCCTCTCCAGGCCTATGCAAAGGGGGTGATTCTCAACTTCAACGATGTGGATATCTCTACCATGGTGAAGTTCATAAGTGACCTGACCGGCCGTAACTTCATAATGGATGAACGGGTAAAGGGAAAAATTTCAGTCTACTCACCTGCCAAGCTCTCAACGGATGAGGCCTTCAACGTCTTTACATCGGTACTAGAACTCAAGGGTTTTACTATGGTCCCTTCAGGGAGGGTCTATAAGATAGTCCCGACCTCTGTAGCAAAGCAGTCAGGGATGAAGGTCCTTAATGATGGTGACAGGCTACCGGTAAATGACTCTTATGTAGCCAGGGTGATCTCCCTGGAGAGTATAACGGCCGCTGAGGCGGTGACCTTTCTGCAGCCTGTGATATCCAAGGACGGATACATATCGGCCTTCGGCCCCGGCAACCTTCTCCTGGTGGTAGATTCGGCGCTCAATGTCCAGAAGATCCTGGGGATAGTCGAGATGATCGACACGGAGCAGCGACGCGAAAGCGTGGAACTTCTCTTCCTTAAGAACGCTGCTGCAGAGACTGCTGCCAATGTCGTCAGAGACTGGATCGGTAGTCGGGACAAAGCGCCAAAGCAGGCCGGACTGCAGGCGGGTGGCGGTACCGTGGTTGCAGATACCCGTCTCAACGCCCTGGTGATCTTCGGTTCTGACAATCTCAAGGAAGACGTGAAGCGACTGGTAAAGGTGATCGACGTTGCACCACCCGAGGCCAGCAGCAAGGTCAATGTTCACTATCTGGAGAACACCGACGCCACAGAGATGGCCAAAGTCCTGGACGGTGTGGTCAAGGGGATCACCGTGCAGCCAACGGGCCAATCTGGAGCCGCTGCACCCCCAATATCTCCCTTCGAAAGCGGCAAGATCACCATTACCCCGGACAAGGCATCCAATTCCCTGGTAATCATGGCCTCACCCAACGACTACAACAACCTTATCCAAGTGATCAAAAAACTGGACCGCCGAAGCAAACAGGTCTTTGTCCAGGTCCTTATTGCCGAGGTTTCGATGGACAAGTCCAGAGAAATTGGCTTACAGACCGGAGTTATCGGAGGAGCTGCCCTTAACAAGTATCTGGCTGTGGCAGGAATTTATGACCCACTCGGCACCTTGAGTTCAGTTCTTGGCAGTCTGAGCGGTTCATCGGCAGCGTCGTTGTTGAGCAACTTCGAGGCGCGTCCTGCCAATGTAGCCGCAGTACTCAAGGCGCTGGACAAAAACGGTCTGCTGAACATTCTTTCCACCCCCAATATCCTGACATCAGACAATAAAGAGGCAGAGATAAATGTCGGAGAGAATGTTCCCTTTCAGGGTTCGTCAACCGTCACTACAGGATTTCAAACGACCTCTGTCGAACGTAAGGACATCGGCATCAATCTGAAGATCAAGCCCCAGATCAGTGAAGGGGACTATATCCGTATGGATATCAATCAGGAAATTTCAGCGGTAAAGGACAGCAAGGGACAGGCCATTGACTTGGTCACTACGAAACGTTCGGCCAAAACCAGCATCGTT
The DNA here is from genome assembly GCA_043725245.1 of Geobacteraceae bacterium. GTDB lineage: Bacteria > Desulfobacterota > Desulfuromonadia > Geobacterales > DSM-12255 > Geoanaerobacter. The sequence goes on from JAYSLX010000066.1 coordinate 3,754, forward strand.
GTTAAAGATAAAGAAACAGTCGTAATCGGCGGGCTGATTCAGGATACCGAAAATGAAACCATCACCAAGGTACCATTCTTGGGGGACATCCCAGGTCTGGGGTGGCTGTTCAAAACCAAGACAAAGACGCGGCAGAAGACCAACCTGATGATCATGCTCACTCCGCACATCGTCAAGGATGCTGCAGATCTGGCCGAAACGTCGCAACAACAAAAGAGCCGTTTCGGTGAGGCTCTGGCCAAGGATGCCCCCTTGAATGTCCAGGAAGAACTGAACAAGAAACCATGACCACCCTTGATCCAGCAGCGCTGGCAGCCAGGCTCGACCTACCTTTTCAGGAAGTGATCGATGACAGTCAAGTCGATACGGCACTTCTCCACAAACTGCCGCTGGCCTTTGCCCGCGGTCGCCAGATACTTCCCCTTCGCTTGAAAGATGGTGTGCTGCAGGTGGCCATGGGTGTGCCGACTGATCTTCTAGCTCTTGACGAGCTGCGTGATCTTTATTGTGCCGTTCCTGAGGGGGTAGTGGTGCCGGCCAGGGAGGTTCTGGACGCCATAAACCGTCTCTATACAAGGTTGGCAGGCTCGGCGCAGGAGGTGGTGGAAGAACTTGAAGGTGTTGAGCTCTCCACCATTGCCACCGAATTGAGCCAGCCGCGCGATCTGCTGGACCTTGCCGATG
>JAYSLX010000067.1:0-2011 GCA_043725245.1 Geobacteraceae bacterium
TTCACCCGGCGCTCTGTACAACCTGTAGCATCGTTTCTTCATTCATTTTATGGAGGAAACGATGGCACACAAGGAGTATGGCGTGACGGATATTCTCGATATATTACGCAGAGCGCAGGCCGGCGACAGCATACGGCGAATAGCCAAAGCAACCGGCATTGATCGCAAGACCATCAGTAACTACTTGAGGATTGCCGCAGAACATGGCTTTGAGAACAGTTCGGCGGATGATCATCTGGCCGAGATTGCATCGGCAGTGTTCCGGGCGGTACATGGGCCACAGCTGAAGTCTCCGCCTTTGAATTCGGCTTCTGCCCCGCTTATCCCACACCGGGAGCTGATTTCCGATTGGCTGGAGAAGGACGGACTAACCTTGACCAAGTCGCATATCAAGCTTGGCCGCATGGGGGTAACCGTCAGCTACAGCGCTCTGTACCGCTATGCCCGTGACGAATTCGGTTTTGGCGGGCAGAAAGTCACGGTGCGGATGGCCGAGACGGAACCGGGCGAAGTAGCCCAGGTCGATTTCGGTCGCATGGGCATGGTCTTCGATCCCGAGACCGGCAAGCAGCGTGTCCTGCATGCTTTGGTGGTGACCCTCGTGTTCAGCCGCCACCAGTATGTGTATCTTACTCACCGGCAGGATCTGGACGCCCTGATCGGCGGCATGGAGGAGGCCTGGGAGTTCTTTAATGGCATCACCCGGCGTCTCATCCTGGACAACATGAAGGTCGCAGTGGTAAAAAGCGACCGCTATGAACCGGTATTCAACCGGACCTTCCAGGAATACTCACAGCACCGAGGCTTCATCATCGATCCGGCTCCGGTCAGGCATCCCGAGGCCAAAGGGTGCGTGGAAAACCAGATCAAGTATGTGCGGGACAACTTCTTCGCCGGTGAAGAATTCAGCAACCGGGAACATGCCCAAAGGGCTGCACTGACCTGGTGCCGCACTACTGCCGGTCTGCGCCTGCACGGCACTACCCGCAAGCGCCCGCTCTTGGTCTTTGAAGAAGAGGAACAGAAGACATTGCTCTCCTTGTCCTGCGAACGGTTTGATATACCGGTCTGGGCTGAGTGCAAGGTCCATCGTGATCATCATATCCGCTTCAAAAACGCCCTTTACTCCGTGCCGACCTGCTATGTGGGCAAAGAGGTGGAGGTCAAGGGAACCAAGGCGCTGGTGCGAATCTACCATCAGCAACAGTTGATCAAGACCCACCCGAAAAAGGCAGCCGGGCTGCGCTCAACGGATTTCGACGACTATCCGAAGGAGAAGAGCGCCTATGCCATGCGGGACGTGAACTACTACATCAGCACGGCACAGAACCGAGGACAGAAGCAGGGGACCTTCATGGCCGATCTGCTCTCCGGCGACGTCCCCTGGACCTACATCCGCCAGGCACAGCTTCTTCTGCGGCTGGGCGACAAATATGGCGTAACCAGAGTAGAAACAGCCTGTACCCGTGCCCTGGCCTTTGGCCTCATGAATGTCAAACGGGTGGAAGGGATCATCAAGCAGTCACTGGAAAAAGAAATGGCCCCAGCACCAACAGGAAACAGGATCTTTACCCTGTCGCCGCCCCGATTCGAGCGAGACGCCGATTACTTCAGTCATCACACTACCAAGGAGAGTGATCATGGAAACAACCATTGAACTGAAACAGTATCTGAAAGCACTGCGCCTCTCTCCCTTGCTCGACACCCTGCCGGAGCGGGTGGCCTATGCCAAAGGGAATAAGCTCACCCATCTGGAATTCATGGAGATGGTTCTCTCCGATGAGGTGCAACGGCGCGACCAGGGGGCTTTGGCAAGAAGACTGCAGTCAGCCAGAGTCAGCCATGACCAGGTGATGGAACACTTCGATTGGGATGCCAAGATCACCATTGACCGAGATCTGCTTAAAGGTCTTATCGGGCTTGACTGGATTGAGCGTAAAGAAAACATTATCCTCACCGGACCGGTTGGCGTCGGCAAGACCTTTATCGCCAACGCCCTGGCCCATGTAGC
>JAYSLX010000068.1:0-24985 GCA_043725245.1 Geobacteraceae bacterium
TTATGGTTTGCAAGATAGCACATGTCGAGGAAAAACTGAACCACTTTATGCAATATATTTGAACAAATCCGGAATGTTATGTTTCCGGATGGAAACTAAATAGAGAGCAAAATCTTAAAAATGGCAGTTGAATACCACGGAGAAACGGAGACCACTGAGAGATCAGGACCTTACATAAAAAATATGGGGAACCGATACGGTGAATAAATATATGATTTCCCCAATAGATTATTCTCAGATTTTACTCCGTTGCTCCGTGTTTCAAATGTTTTTTATAGGGTAACAGTCATGGGCAATGCTTCAGAAAAACCGAAAATTGCCATCTACTGGCTCGGTGCCTGCGGTGGGTGCGATTCAGCCATCATCGATCTGGGCGAGTCGCTGCTGGAAATCGCCGAAACCGCTGAGATCGTTCTCTGGCCTGCTGTCATTGACTTCAAGCACGACCGGATCAGGCAACTCCCGGACCGCGACCTGGCACTCTCCATTATCTCCGGATGCGTCAGAAACTCGGAGCACCGGGAGATAGCGGAGCTGCTTCGCGCCAAGTCCCGCCTGGTGCTGGCCCTCGGAGCCTGCGCCTGTTTCGGAGGGATTCCGGGACTGGCCAACCTCCGCCCCGAAGGCGATATCCTGGATTGGGTCTACCGTGACGCCCCCACAGTGACCAACCCGTCAGGCGTCAAACCGCAGGAGCGCTGCCGGGTGAACGGCGAAGAACTGTGCCTGCCGAGGTTCTACGACCATGTCTTTGCGCTGCACCAGGTCATCGGTGTCGACTACTTTCTGCCGGGCTGCCCCCCTCCAATAGAATTGCTGAAGAAGGCCATCGCCACCCTGTTAGGCGAAAAGCTTCCGCAGCCGGGGAGCACCCTGGCGCCGCAGAAGGCGCTCTGCGACTCTTGCCCCAGAAACCTCTCCCGGCCACGCCGGACAGAGATCCGGACGCTACGACACCCTCGCGAGGTGGAGATCGATCCGGGCGACTGCTTCCTCGCCCATGGCGTGATCTGCCTTGGACCGGCCACCCGCGACGGATGCGGCGGCAGCTGCCTTGCAACCAACACCCCCTGCCGGGGTTGCTTCGGGCCGGTAGAAGGCGTTCATGATGCCGGCGTTCGCTTCCTTTCCTCCCTTGCCGTACTGCTCGCCCCGGAAGACGAGGCTGAACTCAATGCACTCGTTGATGCTATTGCTGATCCGGCCGGCTACTGCTGCCGTTTCACCCAGGCGGTCTCGATTTTAGGAGAACGGACGATATCGGAAGAGGAAGAAAAATGACGAAGCGGATAGTCATCGACCCGATCACCCGGCTGGAAGGACACGGCAGGATCGAGATCATCCTGGACGAGCAGGGAAATGTGGCGGACGCCTTCTGGCAGGTTCTCGAACTGCGCGGCTTTGAGCGTTTCTGCCTCGGACGTCCGGTTGAGGAGATGACCCGTATTGCACCTATAATCTGCGGCATCTGCCCCTCAGCCCATCATATGGCAGCGACCAAGGCACTGGACAGGATCTACAACGTTGAGCCACCCCCTGCGGCACGACTGATACGCGAACTGGAGTACCATGCATCCATCGTTGACGACCACTTCCTCCACTTCTTCTTCCTGGCAGCCCCGGACTTTATCGTCGGCCCGGATGCAGACCCTGCTGAGCGGAATATCCTCGGTGTGATCGACCGACTGGGGAAGGAGATCGGCAGAAGGGTCATCGACATCCGCCGCAAAAACCGCGACATCATACGACTGATCTTCGGCAAGGCCCCGCATCCCGAGGGAGGGGTGCCGGGCGGCGTGCCACGGGGGGTTACCGAAGAGGAGCGCCGCTGGATCGCTGTCACGGCCGAAGAGACCGTTGGCTTTGCCTGCGATGCACTTGGCCTGTTCAAGGAGCATATACTGGGGAATAAGGGTTGCCGGGAACTGCTTGAGGACGAGGGTTACCGTGTGGCCACCTGCTCTATGGCCCTTGTTGACGAACAGGAGCAGGTCGTCTTCTACGATGGGACGCCAAAGGTCGTCGATCCGACCGGCTGTGAGGTCTGCCGCTTCAAATCTGACGATTACACGGAGAGGATCGCGGAATGGGTGGAGCCGTGGACCTTTGTAAGGATGACCTACCTCCGGGAACGGGGGTGGCAAGGGCTCATGGAAGGGAACGACACCCCGCTCTACCGGGTTGGGCCACTGGCAAGGCTTGCTGTTGCCAAATCCATGGCTACTCCGCTTGCCCGGAAGGAGTACGAGGAGTTCCGCCATTTCTACGGCAATGCGCCGATAGACCAGATCCTCGCAACCCACTGGGCCAGGCTCATCTGCGCTCTTCAGGCGGCCGAGCGAAATCAGGAGATAGCCGCTGACCCGCTTCTTACAAGTCACCACACCAGAAACCTCGACCTCAGGCTTATCCAACGTGGTATCGGCTGCGTAGAGGCACCGCGTGGAATCCTCTTTCATCATTACGAGACCGACGAAAAGGGGATACTGACGATGGTGAACCTCATTGTCGCCACCCAGAACAACGCCGGCCCGATCTCACTGGCCATCAAGAAGGCTGCCCGCCGATTCATCAGAGGGGGAGAGATCAGCGAAGGTCTCCTGAACCGCGTTGAAATGGCCTTCCGCGCCTTCGACCCTTGTCAATCCTGTGCCACCCACGCTCTGCCCGGCCAAATGCCCCTCCGGATTACCATTCGAGACCATAGAGGGAACACAATCAAGGAGATTGTCAGGCGGCCTTTACCCTCTCAGTGATTCCAGCTCCTCCCACCGTGTCATCAGCCCATCGAGTTCCTGATCAATTTCCGCGAGACGGGCATTGAGCGTTACCACTTCCCCCCCGGCGGTCCGGTAGAAGTCCGGGTCGGCAAGGGTGGTGTGCAGCCGCTCCTGCTCCTCTTCCAATATCCCGATACTCTCCGGAAGTGTTTCCAGCTCGCGTTCTTCCTTGAATGTGAGCTTACGCGGCCGCTCCGTCTGGCGTTTTTGCCTTTCCGTTGCGGCCTTCGGTACTGCCAAGGCTATCGGGGTCTCTGCCGCGACCTGTATGAGCCAGTCGTCATACCCCCCCACATATTCGCGTATCTCTCCATTTCCGGACAGCACCAGGGTGCCGGTCACCACATTGTTGAGAAAATCACGGTCGTGGCTGACCAGCAGCAGTGTCCCGGTATACTCCATGAGGAGGTCTTCGAGGAGGTCAAGGGTTTCAACGTCAAGGTCGTTGGTCGGCTCATCCATGACCAGCACGTTGGAAGGACGGGTAAACAGCTTTGCCAGGAGCAGCCTGTTTCGCTCCCCGCCGGACAGGATCCTGACCGGGGTTCTTGCACGCTCCGGGGAGAAGAGAAAATCCTGGAGATAGCCGATGATGTGCCGAGGCTTACCATTGATGATAAGTGTATCATTCCCCTCTCCCACGTTCTCCTGTACGCTCTTGTTCAGATCGAGCTGCTCCCGCATCTGGTCGAAGTAGAGCACCTCGCGGCGGGTGCCGAGCCTGATATCGCCACTCTGCGGTGCAAGCTCCCCCAGGAGGAGACGCAGGAGGGTTGTCTTGCCTGATCCGTTCGGGCCGACAATTCCGATCCGGTCACCACGCATGACCGTTGCGGAGAGGTTGCGTATGATCGGGCGGCCGTCATAAGCAAAAAAGGCCCCTTCAGCTTCCGCAACAAGGGCTCCTGAACGATCGGCCTCCTGCAGCTGCAGTTTTGCATTGCCTGTCCGTTCGCGTCTCTGCCTGCGCTCCTCGCGCAACTTCTTCAGTGCGCGGACCCGCCCTTCGTTCCTTGTCCGACGGGCTTTGATCCCCTGACGAACCCATACCTCCTCCTGTGCAAGCTTTTTGTCAAACAGGGCCTGACGGGAGATTTCCGCCTCGAGCAGTGCCTCCCGCCGCTCCACGAATGCATCGTATCCGCAGGTAAACGAGTAGATCCTTCCGCGATCCAGTTCGGCTATCCGATTTGCCAGACGCCGGGCAAATGCCCGGTCATGGGTTACGAAGATAAAGGTCTTTACCTGTTTGAGCAGGAACTCCTCGAGCCAGATGATGGTGTCGATATCCAGGTGGTTGGTCGGCTCATCCAGCAGGAGGATATCCGGCGCTGCCACCAAGGCGCGGGCCAGAAGCACGCGGCGCTTGGTGCCGCCGGAAAGGGAGGAAAACTCGGCATCAGGGTCCAGTGAAAGCCGTGAAAGGACCCGTTCCACCTCCTGGTGGAGGCTCCACCCGCCCGTATCCTCCAGCGCCTTCTGAAGGGCCTCCAGCTGGGCAAGCAGCCCTTCGCTCCTTTCAGAAGTGAGGCGATGACTGATGTTGTGATACTCGGCAAGTAGCGCTGCGGCGTTTCCCATCCCGGCAGCCACCACGTCGAAAACGGTCCCCGAAAGCCCCTGCGGAATATCCTGCGAAACCAGCGCAACCCTCAACCCCTGCTGGCGAGAGATATCACCCCCTTCAGGCAGCAGTTCGCCGCTTATCAGCTTAAGCAGGGTAGACTTTCCGGTGCCGTTGCGCCCCATAAGGCAGAGCCTGTCTCCCTGCTCGACCTGAAGATCGATACCGTCAAATATCGGCGGACCTCCGAATGCGAGGGTTATGTTGCGAATACTTATCAATGCCACAAAATCCCCTGTTTATGATGTGAAATAATTCGTTCAGACTAAAGAGAGTGACCCAGGCCGGTACGCGTCGATAGCCAGGAGAAGAGGAGTCCCACGTATTCATGGAGAGCGTTGGATGATGCGTGCAATGCTGCGGCAGTGGGAAGATAGTCTGGCCAGATCGCAGGGAGGTCGCTTCCGGTGTGGAACTGTGCAGGTAAAGGGGTTACGGACAACCCTGCACGTTTGAAGGCGTCGATGGAGCGGCGCATGTGGTAGGCGGAAGTAACCAGAAGGGGGCGGCGGAAGCCCTGCCGATGCATGATCTCTTTGCAATAGTGCGCATTCTCAACAGTGTCGCGACTTTTTGACTCGATGAGCAGCTGCTTGACCGGCACACCAAGATCTATGAGGATACGCCGGACCACCGGGGCCTCGGCAGATCGGCCTGCAAAGACAACCCCACCAGAGATGATTATCGGCACATGGAGCTGACGCTGTGCCCGAACCGCCGTAACCACCCGCCCAAGCATATCATCGGAAGGGGTGCCTTTGCCGGTCAGGTCGGGAACACTGTCGTGGACCCCGCCGCCGAGAAGAATTATCACATCTCCCTGCAGAGGCCTCGGAATAGCCAGTCCTTTCTCCAGGCCGAGTGAGAGTCGCTGTGAAATCGGCACTGTCGCAAACGCCCAGATAGTGAGCCCCAGAGACAGGCAATACAGGGCAACACCGCGCCTCCTGCGATGCCAGAACCAGAGAGTCGAGGCTAGCAGTATAACGATGAAACTACCTGGAGGAAGCAGGCATGAGGCGATAATTTTTTTCAGCGCGAACATACGTTAATATCCTGTTTAGATTGACCGTCCCGGCAGCGCCATTTTTCAGACTAACCGCCTGCTCTTTTGACCTTGAACCCACGCCCGGCAAGTTCTGCAACGAGAAGGTCACAATGGTCCCCCTGAATCTCTATTAATCCTTCCTTGAGCGTCCCCCCTGTTCCGCAGCGGCGCTTCAACTCTCCGGCAAGAAGCCTGAGAGCCGCATCGTCCCCAGGAACTCCGGCAACCACTGTCACTGTTTTACCTCCACGTCCCTTGCTCTCGCGTCGAATACGAACCACGCCGTCGCCTGCCTGCCTGGTCGGACCTTTGCGGCAACTGCATGACGCAACTCCCTTACCGCAACCGGGACATATACGCCCCACAGAAGAAGACCAGACCAGCGGGGCGGCGGAAGAATTCCCTTTTTTCATGCCGTCTTCCTCCTTGCAGAATCCCAATGACGCATATTCCCTTATTTCCCCCTGATCGTCAATGAGTCCGCTGAAGAAGGTCGGTTCCAGGTAGCGAAAGAGACGACGCGTGGAACTCCTCGCCAGTATTACAAAAAGGGCCTGCTCTCGCAGGCCTTGCTTATGCTTATGGCATGTTCCTAATTCATGGCGCAGCAGTTTCTATCGACTCTTTCTTGGCCTTACGAAGCAGGAGCTTGAGCGCTGCCTTGCAGATGGCGACTCCCATGGTCTCATCGTACCAGTGGGCCATCTCTTTCTGCTTTTCGTTGTAAATACCGCAGGTATAGATATCGGAGGCCACTGTGCAGGTTATGGTAAGGTTGCTCTCCTTGAGACGTTCCAGAATTTCGCAATAGGATACGTTCAGATCCTCACTGGGGTGAAAGTGCTGCATTCCGTTGCCGTTGCCGTAGCGAGTCGGGTCACCTTTCTCGTCCAACCATCGCTTGTCTCCCGGTCTCTCCGTATCTTCCTCAAGCCGCCACCCCAGAAACTTTTCAGCAACAGCGGCATCAAGGAAGTGCTTTTCCAGAAGCTCCAGCGCTTTCAGATTATAGATCCCCATCGTTCGACTCCTTTCTTCTAAAATTCAAACCCATTGTGGATTTATTTTCGACCTTTACCAAAGGTGCGAGCAGCTGGACCGGGCTTCCTGATATCACCGGCGTATGGACGGCGCACTTTTGGTTCAGGTGGTCGAGCTTCGACGACCGTGATCTGACGATTTATAAGAAGGGCATCATCCAGAGTCTCGATCGCCTCCTTGGCCTCCTTGATCGTGGCCATTTCGACAAAGCCACAACCCTTGAATTTGCCGGTCTGGAGATCGGTCAACATCTTGATGACCTTGACCTTACCTGCCACTGAAAACAGTTTCAGAATATCCTCTTCCGTTGCCTGAAACGAGATGTTAGTCACATACAGTTGCTTGCCCATAGCTATTACCTCATTCGGTGGATTGGTCTTAAGGGGTCTCCTCCTCCGGGGATCCCTCAGGGGCATCTTCAGACTGCTCAGTGCTCTTCTCCTGCTTGCGCTGCAGTTTTTCTTCGCTCTTTTTTTTCTTCTCAAGTTCTTTCTGGCGCTTTAAGAATTGATAATTCGGTTTTGCCATAGTGTCACTCCTCCTGGATTGTATTTCTGCATATATCGAGAGGTACGAGCCACGCATACGGCACCATCCCATAGTTCCATGACAGACAGAGCCTCCTGTACCCCGAAAAGAGCAATGCCTCCTGTCCACTCTGCAGGATGATCGGGGCTTTCAAGGTCAGTGCCCCAATGCGCTGGAGCTGTTCCTCCATCTTACCATAATTCTTCCGGTATCCCCGTTTTGCTTTGGCGAGGAATTTGGAATAGTCGTCATACGTATCGTACGAAAGGGCCACCGGCAGATTCGCAATCCTGTTCGAACGGGGATAGGGGACCAGTTCTCCGTAATCGAAAGCTGAGAGAATCAGATTCCAGTCAATGCCGTGGCGGCAATAATACTCCTGTTTGGCGGGATGCATGGAAAATTCCCACTGCTCTTCGGCAATGTCGGGTTTTATCCAGAGTATCTTAAGGGCCGAGGTCGATATCATTCCAGGGTTGTCCGGGACCGTTTCCTCTGCGAGACGATCTTCTTGTCGGTCAAACGCCTTTCTTTGGCGCTCCTCGGCACCTTGGTGGCAACCCGCTTCTTGATCTTGCGATCGCGTTTTTCCAACGCTGCCCTGAGCCTGTTCAGTGCCGTCTCCCGGTTTTGCAACTGGGAGCGGCTTTCGGAAGCCTGTGCGACGATCCCTGTGGGCAGGTGACGGATACGCACGGCAGAGTCGGTGGTGTTCCTGTGCTGGCCACCTGGGCCGGATGCACGATAAAACTCAACACGTATGTCTGACTCTCTTATCTCAACAGCCATGGTTGCCTCTTATTTACCATATATCAGGCATGTCACGCTACCCTGCAATTATTTTTCATGTCAAGAAATTATACTGATACCCCGGCTCAATTTTTTATTTGACATTGAAATGGCATATCTGTTAGCATCCTTCAATGTCCGACTATAAACCCGGATAAAATTTACGAGAAGTATCAGGAGAAAGCACGCAAATGGTAAATGGCACGGTAAAATGGTTCAATGACAGCAAGGGGTTCGGTTTTCTTGAGCAGGAGAGTGGTGAAGATGTATTCGTCCATTTCTCTGCCATTTCTGGTGACGGATTCAAATCCCTTGCCGAAGGCGACCGCGTAACGTTCGACGTAGTCAAAGGGCCGAAGGGCCTGCAGGCGGCCAACGTAACAAGAGTTTAATTTACATTTACATCTTTATACGCCCTTAAGCCCCGGAACTATCCGGGGCTTTTTTTATCCTTTCACACAGACTGCGAATTTCAGATACCGCCCCTCGGGAAAGGTTACCGGGTAAGGGAAATCTTCGGGCTGGCCTGCCAGAGAGATAACCTTAAGGGCGCTTTGAGCCTGGATTGCACCTCTCCGGAGTTCTTTCAGGTAGTCAGGCACCTCCACCTTCTGGTGGTTGGATGAGGTTATGAGAAGCCCACCGTCCTGGAGCACCAACAGGGAAGCCGCCACCAGATCCGAGGTTCCGCCTCGGGTGGTGAAGCGGCTTTTTGCCGTTGTGGAGAAGGATGGCGGGTCCATGAGGACCACATCGTACCTCTTCCCCAGCCTTGCCAGATCAGCCAGCACATCCAGGCAGTCGCCGATAATGAATTCGTGGCGTTTCGGATTGAGCCGGTTAGCACCAAAATTCTCCTTGGCCCATTCGGTATAGGTTGCCGAGGCATCCACGCTGGTTACCATGCTTGCCCCTGCAGCCGCAGCTGCAACAGAGAATGCCCCTGTATAGGCGAACAGATTGAGCACCCGTTTCCCCGGTACACGTGCCATGAAATCGCTTCGGTTCTTGCGCTGGTCCAGGAAAAGACCGGTATTGAGACCCCGCTCAAGACTCACCAGGAAATTCAGCCTATTCTCCCTCACCAGTAGTGGGTCAGGTGCCGCAGACCCCTTCATCAGGCAGCTGTAGCTTTTACTATCGCTCACCGACTCCAGCTTTCTGGTATTCTGTTTACGCTGCTTCTCATAGATCCCCAGCGGTTGGAGCAACGCATGGAGTGCCTGGGTGACGGTGCCGAGATGAGGTCGCCATCCGTCACTGTAGATCTGCACCATGAGATATTCACCGTAGCGATCCACGGTCAGGCCCGGCAACCCATCCCCCTCGGCGTTTACCAGTCGGTATGCATCCGTATCCCCCAGATCTGCGTGGTTCCTGCGAAGGTTCACTGCTGCTGACAACCGATGCCCGAGCCAGGAGCTGTCCAGGCGCATCCGCTCCCTTGAAAGCAGACGCGCCACAATACGTTCGCCCGGATCAAGCAGCGCCGTTGCGATGAAGCGGCCATTCCCATCGGTCAGCTCAACCAGCTGACCGGCTGAGCCCTCCGGCCATCGCCTGGTGTAGTCGTCTGCTATGATCCACGGATGACCCAGCTCAACCATGCGTACCGATTCTGAACCGACTGCCCACTTACCTGGCTGTTTCATATGCCTTAACCTTCCGAAGCAAACTGCTCCGGCAATACTGCGGGGATTAATGCATCGCGAATAATCAGATCGGCATCTTCTCCCTTTTCGTAATCCCCGTCAAGTCTCTGGAATGAATTGAGATGATTCTTTATTTGCCGCAGTTACGAAAACGCGCTATCCTTTCGCTGCTTTTATCCCAACCGCAGGCATAGCCTGCCTGACGAGGTTCGACCATGGCAAGAGAATACAGGACCATTGCGCGATCCCTTCTTATCGCAGCATCCCTCATAGCGCTCGGCGTGACACTCCAGGCAGCGGAGAGCCAGCCAGCGACCACACCAGCAATTCAAACGGCTCCAGCGGCCACCCCTGTTCCTGCTTCACCAATGCCAGGCACCGTGCAAGCCATCATACAGAATCCGGTTGTCAGCATTGCCGGCACAAAGGCTGCTAAAATCGGATATGCGGACATGCTCCGGATTGCAGAAGAATCGCCTTCAGGGAAGGCTGCCAAGGCTCGATTCAAAGTTAAGACCGAAAAATTCCAGACCCAGCTTACTGCAAAGCAGAAACAGCTGGAAAAGCAGAAGGCGGCTCTTGAGGCCAAACTGCCGACCCTTCCACCGGATCAGAGGGGGGCCAAGGTAAAGGAGTTCGAAAAAAAGGTGGAGGAGTATCGCAAGTTTGGGCAGAATGCCGAAAAGGAGCTGCAGCCGCTGCAGGAAGAGCTCAAGCGCTCGATTACTAAAGAGATCGAGAAGGCTGCGGAGAGCTACGGTAAGGCCAATGGCTTCACCGCGATCATGGTAAGGAAGGAACTCCTCTTCCTTGGGGATGGTGTGGAGGCAGAAGACGTGACCGACGCACTACTTGAACTGATGAAGTAAGTTGAGGCTCACTTAATGAGCCTTTGGGTGGGCCTTGTCATAGACCTCCATCAGGTGATCCATATTGACATGGGTGTACTTCTGGGTGGTGGAGAGGGAAGAGTGGCCAAGGAGTTCCTGGATGGCTCGAAGATCGACTCCCCCCTCCAGAAGGTGGGTTGCAAAGGTGTGGCGCAGGGTGTGAGGGGAGATCTTTTTCATGGTGGCTATTCGGAGGATGTGGTGGTCAACTATGCGTCCCACACTCCTTCTGGTTAACCTTCCGCCACGCGCGTTGAGAAATGCCGCCCGGTCAGCTCCTGACGGCGGCAGGGCCTCAAGATAGGAGGACAGAGCCCGTATCGCATGGCTACCCAGCGGGACGATCCGCTCCTTCCCCCCCTTGCCGAGAACCTTTATAAGTCCGCCGTCAAGGTCGAGGTTGAAAATGTTCAGCCCTGTCAGCTCCGACACCCTGATCCCTGACGAGTAGAGAAGTTCGAGTATCGCCCGGTCGCGCAGGGCCAGCCGGTCGCATCCTGCTGGTGACTCCACCAAAGCCGTAACCTCGTCGATGGTCAGGTGATACGGAATCTTTTTGACGCACTTTGGCGTGCTGACCAATTCCGCCGGGTTCTTCGCCACAATCCCTTCGCGGAGCAGGTAGCGGTAGCATGCCCGGATTGCCGCCAACTTGCGGCCTATACTGCTACGGGCATGTCCTTTCATAAGCTGTGCAAGGTAGCGCCTGATAAGCAGATGCCCCACTTCGGCAGGCGTAGCTTCGGAACCGAGTTCGCTCCTGACGAAGTCGCGGAACTGGTTCAGGTCGCTCCTGTATGCGGCAAGGGTGTGGGGCGAGACATTACGCTCGGTGCCAAGGTAGCTGCAAAACCGCTCGATAGACTCCTGCATCCGCATTCCCCTCTTTACTTCCGCAGGTCGATAAAGCTTCGCAACTCGCTTACCCGAATCATGGGGAGCCCTTCGCCGATGATTTCGAGAAATTCCACTCCGAATCCTGGGGGATAGGCACTTTTGATACGGGCATCTCCGTGGTTCGACCATGCAACGCGCCCACGAACAACCATCCTGGCAGACTCATTTTCCAGCAGATAAAAAGAACAGGTCAATCCATCCCCGATGCCTGTATCATGCTGCAGGGCAGCGTATATCCCATTGCAGCAGAGATCTACGGCTGACCCGCTCATAAGCCGACCATTCATCTCAACCGTTACCTGTGCGTCGAACGCGACCCGCTTTTTACGGCGCTCAATCACATTCAGGAAACGTCGCGCCTTATCCAGGAAGAACCTGCCGTTCAACGGCTTTTGGATAAAGTCGTCGCAGCCAGCCTGCCGACTCTGTTGAAGATCATCTGCACGACCGGCATTGGTGACCATGATGACCGGGATCGAGGCGAAGTCAGGATCGTTCTTGATGGCGGAGCAACACTCTATACCATTCATCCTGGGCATGTTTATGTCCATAACCACCAGGTCAGGGCGTTCTCTTCGTATGATCTCCAATGCAGCGACACCATCTTGTGCCGTAAAAACCTCAACAGGTGACATCGCCAGAAATACCTTCTCTATCTCGACAAACAGCTTAACGTCGTCCACCAGGAGGATTTTAGGGGACTTATTTGCATCTTCAAAAGAACCTATTCGATCATTGCCGCAAACCATCAAGCATCTACTCCCTCAGATCAGGATGAATCGTCCCTCCCAAACTGCCGGGATGATTCCCTCACACACCATAAATAAGTAAATTCTTATTATCAGAATTTTGTCGCTGTTGCTACCTCAAAACCCAAACATTTTGACTTGAAACGGCATTTCGCCCTATAGTGCCTCCATGGAGACCGTCAGTATTGTCAGGGTAGCAAGTTACGACAGGGCAGCCATCCGAGAAGGAATGGAGCTCCTTCTCGCGCCATTGGGTGGCATGGGGGCGATCATCCGCCCTGGCGAGCGGGTGCTTATCAAGCCTAACATGCTTGCCGCCAAGCCGCCTGAAAAAGCTGTCACCACCCACCCTGCAATAGTACGTGAGGTCATCCTGTTGGTGCAACAGGCCGGCGCCATTCCGCTGCTAGGAGATTCACCGGGAATTGGAGGCTTACGCAAGGTTGCAGAACGTTCCGGAATACTCGCAGTGGTCAAAGAGACTAAAACGGAACTTGTCGAGTTTGACCAAACCTCGGAAGTAATCGGCAGCGGCACCTTCAAGAGATTCGAGCTGGCACGCCCCTATCTGGAGGTCGACCGGGTAATTAATCTCCCCAAGCTCAAGACCCACGAGATGATGACCATTACCTGCGGGGTGAAGAACCTCTTCGGCGCAGTGGTCGGAACGGCCAAGGCCGCCTGGCACCTTAAGGCTGGCTCCGACCGGGAACTCTTCGCCAAAATGCTTGTGGAAATCCATCAACTCAGGCCACCCGATCTGACCATCGTCGATGCGATCACCGCCATGGAGGGTGACGGACCGGGGAGCGGAGACCCCCGTTTTGTCGGCTGCATGCTCGCAGGGATAAACGCCCTGTCTGTGGATCTTGTTGCAGCAGATATCATTGGGATCCCCCACAGACTCAGATACGTGGAGCGCGAGGCCGAGAAGCTCGGGCTTCCCGGCGTCAATCGGGATGCGGTGCGTACAACCGGTGCATCCATTGAACAGGTTCGGGTAAGCGACTTCCGCCTCCCCCATATCTCCGATGTCCAGTTCGGGCTCCCCACGTTCCTCAAAAACCGCCTCAGGCACCACCTGACCTCACGCCCAACCCTTATTCCGGAAAAGTGCCTGCTCTGCGGGGTCTGCCGGGATGCCTGCCCCCCTCACGCAATGGCCATGATTAACGGAAAGCTGACCATTGACTACAGGCTCTGCATCCGCTGCTTCTGTTGCCGTGAGCTTTGCCCACATGCAGCCCTGACTGTGAGGGAGGGGATGCTTCTGAGGTTCATCAAGAGATATAGATAAACCGGAATTAATCATACGGGCTGATTGACATCTGATTAATCAGTATTATCATATAATCATCCTCGATCAGTTCTTTCGGGGTAATCAAATCCACAGCGAAAGGAGACCTACTGAAAAATGTGGACAACAATCTATATGCTTCGCCCGGTAACCCGCTGCAAAGAAGGTTGCCCTAGTTAGCCCGCCGGTTTAGCGCGGCGGGCGATCCCAAAAGAGGCCCCCTGTTAGCACTTACAGGGGGCTTTTTCTGTGTTTGATACGTCAAAAATAGTCCTCGTATCTGGTCATCCGTTGTACTAGAATCCCTTTGAAAAACACATAACCGTTTATTTTCGAGGCAGGCATGAAGAAAGTCATTATCATTCTGGTCGTCCTGACCATAATTTCCGGCGGCGCTTGGTACCTTTTCAAGAACAAGCAGCCCACGGTTACCTACAAGACTGCAAAAATCGAGCGGGGCTCCATCGTCTCCACGGTGGCTGCAACCGGCAATCTGAGCGCCGTAACCACGGTACAGGTAGGCACTCAGGTCTCCGGGACCATTATGAAGCTCTACGTCGACTACAACTCCCATGTCAGGAAGGGTCAGACCATCGCAGAGATCGATCCCTCGCTCTTCAATGCATCGGTTGAGCAGTCACAGGGAAATTTTCTGAGCGCAGAGGCAAATCTTCAGAAGGCCAGGGTGACACTGGCAGATGCAGAGCGAACCCTCTCCCGCAACAAAAAGCTGGTGGCCGATGGCATAATATCACAGGCGGATTACGACGTTTCCGAAACCACCTGCCAGTCGGCCAAGGCTGCACTCAAGGCAGCAGAAGGGAGTGTCGGTCAGACTCGCGGTTCATTGATGCAATCACGCACCAACCTTCGCTACTCGGTTATCCGTTCCCCTGTGGACGGCGTAGTCATCTCCCGAGCAGTCGACGTAGGTCAGACCGTGGCCGCCTCCTTCCAGACCCCAACGCTCTTCACCATTGCCCAGGACCTGACCAAGATGCAGATAGAGGTCAGCGTTGACGAGGCAGACATCAGCAGGGTGACGCAGGGGCAGAAAGCCTCTTTCACGGTTGATGCTTACCCGGAGCAGACCTTTATCGGCAAGGTAGTACAGGTCCGCAGCGCACCTATAATAACGCAGAACGTGGTCACCTACATCGTGGTGGTTAACGTAGACAACGACGAACTGAAGTTGAAGCCGGGGATGACCGCCAACGTCTCCATCGAAGTGGCCAAAAAAGACGGGGTGCTTAAGCTTCCACCGTCTGCTCTTCGTTTCAAACCGAGGATAGCAGGCGATGAAGCCCAGAAGAAGAAGCCCGAAGACAGGGGCAGGACAGGGCGTAAGGACAAGGGGCAGAAGGTTTACCTCCTCAAGGAGGGGAACCCGGTGAGTGTGCAGATAAAGACTGGAATCGGCAACAATAACAGCATCGAACTGGTTGAGGGTGGTCTGAAAGAGGGAGATGAGGTAATCGTCGAGCAGCAGGGTGGCGATTCCAAGAAGAAGGCAAGCAGCAGCGGTTCACCTATGGGGCCTCGATTCTGATATGAAGGACGTTATCGCGCTTACTGAGATCCGTCGTGTCTTCGTTATGGGAGACCAGCAGTTCGAAGCTCTCAAAGGGGTCTCCTTCAGCGTGGCCAAAGGGGAGTTTGTCGCTATCATGGGGGCATCGGGGAGCGGCAAGTCCACCTGCATGAACATCCTCGGCTGCCTGGACCGCCCCACCTCGGGAGAATACCTTTTGGACGGTGTTGTTGTGGGGGCCATGAACCACGATCAACTGGCGGACATTCGCAACAACAAGCTCGGCTTTGTCTTCCAGGGTTTTAATCTGCTGGCACGCACGCCGGCAGTGGAGAACGTGGAGCTTCCCCTGGTCTACGCCAATATCTCCGCAAAAGAGCGGCGCCAAAAGGCACTGGCTGCCCTGGATCAGGTGGGACTTGCGGGCAAGGAGAACAACCATCCAAGCCAGCTCTCCGGTGGACAGCAGCAGCGGGTCGCCATTGCTCGGGCGCTGGTGAACGGACCGGCCGTGATCCTTGCCGACGAACCGACCGGCAACCTGGACAGCGCCACCAGTGAAGAGATCATGACCCTCTTTACAACGCTCAACCGACAGGGGATTACCATTATCATGGTCACCCATGAGTCAGATGTTGCCGCCCATGCCGGACGCCGCATCACCTTCCGCGACGGTCTCATCATCGGAGACGCAAAGGGATAGCCGATGGATTTCCTTCAAACCCTGAAAATTGCCCTCAGAGCCCTGCGCACCAACAAGATGCGCTCATTCCTGACCATGCTGGGGATTATAATAGGTATTGCAGCTGTCATAGCCATGATGGCCGTCGGCTCAGGAGCTCGTCATGTCATCTCCCAGCAGATTGCCAGCATCGGAAGCAACATAATACTGGTGATCCCCGGCTCCACTACCAGCGGCGGGCTCCGCACCGGCAGCGGTTCCTCCCAGACACTGACCGGAGACGACGTCCGTGCCATAATGACGGAATGCCCGTCCGTGGAGTCGTCGGCTCCCACAGTGCGCAGCTCAGGGTCGGTGGTCTATGGCAACATGAACTGGTCCACCATCATCATGGGGACCACGCCTGAGTTCTTCGATATTCGCGATTGGGCGATAGTCAATGGGAGGAGCATAGGTCAGCAGGACGTGGATGGTGCAGCCAAGGTCTGCCTGCTGGGCGAGACGGTAGTCGAAAACCTTTTCGGTGCAGACGAACCGGTGGGAAAAATCGTCCGTATCAAGAAGGTTCCCTTTACAGTCATCGGCGTGCTGGACCACAAAGGTCAATCGCCGCAGGGAACCGACCAGGACGACACGGTATTTGTCCCGCTTCGTACGGCTCAACGCAATCTGGTCCGCTCCCAGTTTCCCAACACAGTGGGCGCGGTGATGGTAAAAGCCCGCAGCGAGGCACTTCTGGGGAGAGCTGAAGAGGAGATCCAGTCACTCCTTAACCAGCGCCACCGGATCACCAACGGCAAGGAAGCTGACTACTCCACCCGCAACCTCTCAGAGATCCTGGCCGTTGCTGAGCAGTCGTCAAAGGCCATGTCCCTGCTTCTTGGGGCGGTCGCTTCTATCTCACTGATCGTCGGCGGAATCGGCATCATGAACATCATGCTCGTATCAGTGACCGAGCGTACCCGAGAGATCGGCATACGGATGGCCATCGGTGCACACAGAAACGATATCCTCATGCAATTCATGACTGAAGCGGTGCTCCTCACCATGATCGGAGGCCTGATCGGTATCTGTCTCGGCGCAGGAGGTGCGGCCATCGTCTCGCGCATCCTCGAATGGCCGACCCTTATCTCTGTCCAGTCAATCACCATCGCCTTTGTTTTCTCCGCCGTAGTTGGCATATTCTTCGGCTTCTATCCCGCCCGCAAAGCCGCACAGTTAAACCCTATCGACGCGCTTCGGTATGAATGAGATGGTTCAAAAAAAGGAAGGGTAACATAGAAGGTCGCCCCTTGTTCCGGAGCTACAGAAACCACCTGATCGGAGCAACAAGCCACTCCAGCAACCTGACCACAAAGCCACGCCTTTCATGCTCCTCCAACACCACCCGCCGGGAGCGGCTCAGATCCTCTGCAAGCATCCCCTCAACCTGGCTGCCGAATGACCGGCTGTCCACAATGAGATTCATCTCGTAATTTCGATGAAAGCTCCTCTGGTCAAGGTTGGCCGAGCCGATGATAGCCCAGCAGCTGTCAATGAGCATCACCTTGGCGTGAAGCACGGTTCCTTCCAGCTCGTAAATCTTTATCCCGCCGCGGAGAAGCGGGGAGTAAGTCCCCCGGCTCACCAGTCTGACCAGTGGGACATCGCTCACCGCCGGAAGGATCAATTGCACGACCACCCCACGTTTAACTGCTCTGAGCAGAGATCGGATAACTCGCGGACCAGGAATGAAATAAGGGTTTGCGACTACAATACTCTGCGCAGCCCCTCCAATGGCCAGCCTGTAGGCATTGTGTATATACGAGCGGTTTTTGTGCGGGCCGCCGCTCACGATGTGAACCGTGGCATCCCCTTCTCTTGGCAAACGGGCTGGCAAGCTGTCGCACCCCGACGGCACGGTGCCGACCTCGTCCTTCCAGTTTTCGTTGAACAGCCGCTGCAGCTGCAATGCAGCCGAACCATACACTGTAACGCCCAGATCGCGCCAGAGTTTGTGGTCCTCGCCGAACCCGGCATACTCTGCACCGATATTGACCCCTCCGGCAAAGGCAATGGAGCCGTCAATGACTGCAATCTTTCGGTGGTCACGTTTGTCGAACCAGGTGAGGCCACGCCTGAACGGTGGGGGGTTGAAGTCTCGGCAGGCGACACCATGCTGCACGAGGCGGCGGAAGTAGGCTGAAGGGGTATCAAAACAGCCGATATAATCATAGAGGAGCGATACGGTAATCCCCCTTTGAACCGCTTCAATCAGCCGGTCGGCAAGTTCAGTCCCTATGGCGTCGTCCCTGATGAGGTAGAATTCTAAACAGATAGTTTTACGGGCTGAACGGAGAGCCGCAAAAAAGGCTGAGAAAAACTCCCCTCCATGCGGATGCAGATCAATCCGGTTCGACTGGGTTACTATCGCCTCGGTATTGCTTCGGAACCGTGCGAAGAACTTCCTGGTGCGCGGAAACCCGCGCCTGTTTTTTCGTCTGATGAGAGACATTGGTCAACCACCGTCCCAGGCCCTGCCGGGAAGAGAATACGACAAAGGCGCGGAAAACCTCCCGCGCCCCTTAGGAACCTTAGAATACAAAGTCGCTCCGTGCAACACGGGATTACGCAGCCACTACTTCCTTTACTCCCGGCACCTTTTCCTTGAGGGTTCGCTCAATCCCCATTTTCAAGGTCATGGTTGACATGGGGCATGAGCCGCAGGCCCCTTTGAGGCGAACCTTTACAACCCCGTCATCGCTGATCTCAACGAGTTCCACATCGCCTCCATCGGCCTGCAGTGCCGGTCTAATAAGCTCCAGCGCCTTCTTAACTTCTTCGATCATGTCAGATATCTCCTTTTAATTATTTGTCAGCGATCGATGCTGCACATTTTCTTACTGAGCCGACTTCAGCAGCAGCGGGCTCAAGTGCAGAATAGTATTCACTTCGCATTTCGTCAATAAGTAGTTTCCGTTCTGGCAAAGGCAGTTGATACTCTGGGTTACAGCGTAACCCGTCAGACCGGCAGTCACATTAGGCTTGTTATCCTGAAAACGGTGACCATCATGTTGCTATCCCCGCTCACAACCCACCCCACCCTTAAAATCGGCACATTGGCAGCAATCCTCACCGATGTTCAATCCCACCAAAGGCTTACAAAGAGGAATATGGCATTGCTGGGATTGTGAATTAAGTATGCTGCCCAGGCATTCCTGCGTCATCGCTTCGCCGGATTGGAGATCTCCCCTGCGCGTAAAGATTACTGATTGCATATTGATAACCTGATATACTATATATTCGTTGTATTGATTTTTGCGAGCTCTGGAGACTTCTGTGCAAGATGTGCCGCTCAGGATATTACTGGTTGAGGATTCGCTGGATGATGCCGAAATCCTGCTTTGGCAGCTGGAGAAGGCTGGTATCAAAGCTGAATGGGAGCGAGTCGATACCGCTGATGCAATGGACAGGGCACTCGCCCAGAGCCAATGGGATATAGTTATATCCGATTACATCATGCCGGGGTTCAGTGGTCTAGCTGCGCTCGAACTACTACATTCCTGCGGAATGGACATCCCCATGATAATAGTTTCCGGAAAGATGGGTGAGGATACCGCGGTTGAGGCTATGAAGGCCGGAGCCCATGACTATATCCTCAAGGGAAACCTGGCCCGAATGGTGCCTGCCATACGCCGTGAACTTGAGGAGGCGGAAACCCGACGCCAGCGAAGGAGGGTTGAGCAGGAACTCAGAACACTCAAACAGGCTATTGAGACCATACCTATCGGCGTCACCATCTCTGACAGTGACGGCCGGATCATTTTTGCCAACAAGGCAGAGGCAGAGATCCACGGTTACGAACTGGGAGAGTTGATTGGACAAGACGTAAGCATATTTGTGGCACCCGAGATGAGAAAGGATTGCTCAAAGATTGAGATCGGTCAGTCTGCCAACCTGCGGCGGGAGACCGTAAATATTCGCAAGGACGGGAGCACCTTTCCTGCCTATATCGTTTCCAGCGTGGTTACCGAGGGGGGTGAGCCGATCGCCGTTGTATCCGCATGCGAGGATATCTCCGAGCGGAAGGAGGCTGAGGAGAGGCTTCGCTACATGAGTACCCACGATACCCTGACCGGCTTCTACAACAGGGCTTTCTTCGAAGAGGAGATGGTACGTCTGAGAGAGGAACGGTTGGCACCGGTGAGCGTTGTCATGGTGGATGTAGACGGTCTTAAGGGTGTAAATGATACTCTGGGTCATGCTGCAGGAGACAAGGTTCTGAAGCAGACTGCCAGTGTCCTGATGTCGGTATTCAGAACCGAGGATATCGTGGCCCGGATAGGGGGTGACGAATTTGTCGTCCTCCTGCCGGGAGCGGATCACACAGTGGTTGATAAGACTGTGCAGCGGGTCAGGGATGTTGTGGCCCAGGCGTCGCGTTCCATGGGCGGGCTGGGTCTCAGCCTCTCTATCGGCGTGGCTACTGCAGATGATCCGGAAATGCTGGCAGAAACACTCAAGTTGGCAGATGAGCGGATGTATCGTGACAAGATTGCAAAATCGGATAAAAGGGATAAAGATAGGCAGGCCATGAACGATCGTCGATTACTCGACCATTAGGGAGTGGGGATGTTTCCAAAGGAGAACTGCCAATCTCCATGATCTCGCTTCACGATGTGAACGCCTGTATAGAAATATTCCAAAAATAATAATTTGACAAAATTAATGGTATGGCGCATTGTTTCGATGCTTTTTCATACCTTCCTTACCACGAATGCCGCTCCTGTCTGAGTGGCATTCGTGTTTCTGTTTCAGCTATTCGGTTAGTTACAGGCTGGCCTATTGTCTCTTTATCCTGCCTCAGTAGTACTTCTCCATAAAGGTTTTTGCTTCATTTATTAAAGGGCTTGTGCTGAATTCGGCAGAGAGGCGGTTGAAAGTTTCACGGCTTTTGGCCTTGTCGCCGGCATGCATGTATGCCTGGCCAAGATAGAGGAGGGTTTCGTCGTGCAGGGGAGATGAGGGGAAACGTGTCAGAGCGCCTTCAAGGCGTTTAATGGCAGCCGGGTATTTCTCTGTCCTGAGGTAGAAGTGACCAACGTAGAGTTCGTGCTTGAGCTGCATGGCAAGGGACTCGTTGAGCTTCTGAGTGACCTCTTTCACATGCTCGGAGTTGGGGTAGACGGAAAGAAATGAGGTGAAGAGTGTCACAGAGTTGGAGATCGGTGTCTGGTCAGTGTCTATGCCGGTGATCTGGTTGAACTGGCAGAGCCCTTGGCGGAAGAGTGCGTATGGCGCCTTCTCGTGCTTGGGGTGGAACTTCCTGAAATCTTCATATGATGCTGCAGCCTCTATGTAGTTGCCGTTTGAATACTGCGCATCGGCAATATTCAATTCTGCAAGGGTGGTCAGCTCAGGACTGAAGTAGCTCTCCTTTACCTTCTTCCAGAGAGCGATCGCATCCTCGTAGTTTCTGTCGGAAAAGGCCTGTTCGCCCTCCTTGAAGTATTCGGAGGCGCTCTTTATGGTGGTGCCGGATGAGGCGCAGCCGGCAAGTGCGAGCAGAAGGGCAAGGGTGAGGCCGTACTTCACGAAGATGTTCATGGTTCCTCTGGTGCAGAGAAAATTCCTCCCAAAAGTAGAGGAAACGGGGTTGAAAGTCAACAGCCAGTGAATCGTGAGACGTGAAAAGTGGGAACAGGAGTCATAACTGTCGTCATCAACTCTCGATTCACATTTTACGGTTTTTTCCACTTCCTCTTCGTCGGCTCGAGCTCCTTCTTCCTGAGTCGTATCGACTTTGGAGTCACCTCGACAAGTTCGTCATCGTCGATGAACTCAAGCGCCTGCTCCAGGGTAAGGAGGCGTGGCGGAGTCAGCTTAATGGCATCGTCGGTGCCTGAGGCGCGGACGTTGGTAAGCTTCTTCCCCTTGCAGGGGTTGACATCCAGGTCATTGTCCTTGGCATGCTGTCCGATGATCATGCCGCCATAGACCTCGGTTCCGGCTTCAACGAAAAGTGTGCCACGCGGCTGGAGTGCATCCAGGGCATAGGCGGTTGTATCGCCATGCTCCATGGCCATCAATACCCCATTCTTTCTGCCGGGAATATCGCCTTTATACGGTGCATACTCGTGGAAGGTGTGTGTGACCACTGCGGTGCCGCGGGTGTCGGTGAGCAGTTCGCCGCGCAGTCCGATCAGGCCTCGGGCCGGTACGATGAACTCAAGCCTGATGGTGTCGCCCATCGGGAGCATTGATGTCATCTCCCCCTTGCGTGGCCCCATCTTCTCGATAATCGCCCCCTGATACTCTGAGGGTACGTCGACTACCAGGTACTCCATAGGCTCGTTCTTCTTCCCGTCGATCTCGCGCAGGATTACCTCGGGTTTTGAAACCGCCATTTCAAAGCCTTCGCGGCGCATGTTCTCGATCAGGATGGAGAGGTGGAGTTCGCCTCGTCCCGAAACCATGAAGGTGTCAGGGTTGGCGGTATCCTCGACGCGCAGGGAGACGTTGGTTCTGAGCTCCTTGTCGAGCCGCTCGCGAATGTTTCGCGAGGTCACGAACTTCCCCTCCCGTCCGGCAAAAGGCGAGGTGTTGACGATGAAATTCATGGAGATGGTCGGTTCATCAATGGAAACGTAAGGGAGCCCCACCGGGTTTTCGGCAGAGGCGAGGGTCTCGCCAATCCCCACGGAATCAAAGCCGGCAATGGTGATAATGTCCCCGGTGCATGCCTCGGAGATCTCTACCTGCTTGAGCCCTTCATAACCGAGAAGTTTGCTGATCCGTCCCTTGATCACCGATCCGTCGCGTCTCACATGGGAGATGGTCTCACCGGCGGTAACACGTCCGTTAAAAACCTTGCCAGTAGCGATTCGACCGATGTAGTCGTTGTAGTCAATATTGGTCACAAGGAGCTGAAACGGTGCGCTCGAGTTCCCTCTGGGGGGGTGGACATTACTCTCTACCACTGCAAAAAGGGGCTCCATGCTGTTCGAATCGGAGGAAAGATCGAGCTTGGCATAACCAAGCTTGGCGCTCGTGTAGACTATGGGGAAGTCCAGCTGCTCGTCGCTCGCATGCAGTTCGCAGAACAGATCGAACACCATGTTCACTACCTCGTCAGGTCTTGCCCCGGGACGGTCTATCTTGTTGATGACCACGATCGGTTTCAGATCAAGGTCAAGGGACTTCTTAAGGACGAAACGGGTTTGAGGCATCGGCCCGTCCAGGGCGTCCACCAGCAGCAGTACCGAATCCACCATCTTAAGGACCCGCTCTACCTCGCCGCCAAAGTCGGCATGACCGGGTGTGTCAACGATGTTGATCTTATAACGGCCATGGTGCACGGAAAGGTTCTTGGCCAGGATGGTGATGCCGCGCTCTTTTTCGAGATCGTTTGAATCCATGACCCGTTCGGTAATAGCTTCGTTCTCCCGGAATACCCCGGCGTGCTTCAGCATGGCATCCACAAGGGTGGTTTTCCCGTGGTCAACGTGGGCGATGATGGCGATGTTTCTGATCAGCTCTTGCATTACAATAGGCTCCTGTTTGACAAAAGAAAAGACGGGCATTAAGCCCGTCTTCCTGCTACATATATAGGTGAAACCGGAGGGTAATGCAAGCGGTTTCTCAATAGAGCCTCAATAGTTATTCCGCTCGTGCTTCCAGTGGCGCTCCCTGCGTTCACCGTTGTCGTCCCACCTGCGGTTGTCTGCCCACCTGTCGTTGTCGTGCCGATTATTCCACTCATTATCCTGGCCGCGGTGCGTACCACTGCCGTAGTATGCGCCTCGGTCATGTCGGCGATACTCAGTCTCGCGAATGGTTCGGATCCTCTCCACGGAGTTTCGCCGCAGTTTCCAGGGGATAGTGCCGGAACTGACAGTTACCCACGGTCCCCTGTAGTTTCCGGCTCGGTACCAGGTATCTCCGCGGTTAAGGTAGTAGTTAGTTCCGATGCTGAAGACGTCGTATGGGGTGCCAACGGCTGCCGAGAAGCCGAGTTGCGGAAGAGGTATGAACTCCATCGGTTCATCGATCATCACCCTGCCGGGAGAGTAGGATGCCACCTGGACCGGTACAGCCGGGAAATTGATGCCGACGTTGAATCGAACGTCCGAGGCTTGGACAGGTGCTGCCATGGTGGCAGCGGTTGCGATGATGAGCAGCAATGCGGGTACTTTCATGGGTATCCTCCGTGTGCTTAAGATGCCCGGCGTGAAAAACTAAAAAGCCGGGGCAGATATATCCTCTTGGATACTTCGGCAACCCGGCTGTCTCTGAGAGACCCTGTAGGCTTTCCGCCCCTTCCTCGCGGGAGGTTTAGTCTTATCGGCTATCCCCTTCTGTCTGTTGTGCTCCATAAAGCATTGTGCGTGCCATATCGGTAACATGCCGGGAGTCTTGGATAAATACTGCCTTGCCTGTCTGGAGGCGCTGTCGCGCATGTCTGTTCATACCGAAAATAGGTCAACGCCTACCCCAAATGAAGCAGGATTCCCGCTGCAGATGCCTGCAATGTCACAGGTGAGGCATGCCATCTTGTCCTTTTTACCGCATCCCTCGGATATTCCCAGGTGACAGAGTGAGAAGTCGTATTTTACCGGATCAGCCGGATTGAGTTTCCTGAGTGACCGGGTGATCTCCAGTGCAGTCTTCCAGTCCCCCTGGTTACGCTCCGTGAGCCCCAAATGTCTGCCGATTCTCAGTATGTGGGCATCTACCGGAATGATCAGCTTTGAAGGCAAAATCTCCTGCCAGAGCCCGAGGTCTATTCCGTCGTCCGGACGGACCATCCAGCGGAGAAACATGCAGGCCCGCTTGCAGGCACTCCCTCCTGCAGGGGAGGGGAAGAAGAACGGGAAGTAAGAGTCCGAAGGTATGATTCGGCTCCCGAAAATCGGAAGGAAATCAGAGGAGAGGACGGCCGCAGCGAAGCGGGTAAGAGCCGGGCCGGTATCTTCCTCTGCCGGATTGAAGCCCTTCAGAAAAAACTTTGCGATCGAACCCGCATCCTCGAGCATGGTTCGGATTGCAAGAAGCAGTGCACAGAGGTCGCGGTCATCGTTAAAGCGGTGTTTGAAGCCTGCGAATTTTTGCATCCCGGCGCGCGGCTCGAAACGCTCGATGTACCTGCGTGGCTCGGGTCCCAGCTCCTTCAGTATAGCGCCTACGCTCTTCAGAATGATCTTTACGTTGCCATAGGCAAAGGATGACGCTATGAGCCCTACAACCTCACGGTCAGCCGGGTCGCTGTAACGGCGGCAGAAGGAGAGGGGGTCGTTGGCCAGGTGGAGCTGGGAACGTGTCTCATAAAGACGGTCAAGAATGGTTTTAAGACGTTTGTATTCGGACAAATGATGTCCTTCCCAAAGAATTCGATAAACTCTCATATGCAAGGCTTGCGAAAGATGAGGAGTGAGTCGTAGCCGGAGGCTACGTCGCAGCGACGAAGATTGAGCGTAACGCAGCAGATGAGTGTTTAGC
>JAYSLX010000069.1:0-15573 GCA_043725245.1 Geobacteraceae bacterium
CGTTAAACAGGTCCTCGATTGTGCCTGCCAGAAAATGCCTTTCCAGGGCGCCGGACTTCGGGGGTATTCCCGGTCCTTCCTCAGATTCCGGATCAACAGTTACATATCGTTGAGCGGAAACGCCTTTCCAGGGGCGCCGATACCGGGGGTATATTCCGGTCGTCTTCGGATTTCTGACTGCGTACGGTCATGCGAGGGGGGGGGTGCGTGTACCTCAACATGAAAGGGCTCTGCTTAGGTTGGCCAATCCCGTGGATGGTGTCCGGCCGGGCCATAAGGCTCACCAGCTCTGGGTACACCGGGCAATAATGCTGCGAAAAATCTCTCCTATCTGAAAAGTTGTAACTGTTTTGTTTGTTTCCTATATCGTTGCAACATATCGATCATTCATCGGATTTTAATATTCAGCTATGCTGTACTGCTGGTAATTGTGTTCATTTGTTGACGCTTGTCCCATGCGTTCAGTTTGACAAGGCCATCGAGAAAATCATCTTTAAGGTCTTGCATGAACGGAGCGGTTGCCCTGAAATCATCGCGATGTTTCTGGCGATCTTCTTCGGACAGGGAGCACCAGTAGTCATCCCGTTCCTCTGCTTCCCGTTTCTCTTCAGCCAACTCCTCTTCCATTTTCAATGACTCAGAACGCTTTCGTTCTGCTGTCTCTTCTGATTTGGCGTTACGAACTTCGAGGGGCACATACCACGCTGGTACGACGAGGTCCTTACAAAGCGTCTGGAGATAGCCACCATGGTTCTCGATTTCATTGCGCTCGCGTCGCCATTTTTCAACGGCAAAGTCGGCAGCCTGAATCACCCTATCCCTGCCGTGGCGCTTGATCAGGATATTCAGTTCTTTTTCAGAGATTTTTGACAACGGCGTTCCGGATAACAACAACTTGATCTGCTCTGTAGTTGTTTTCTGGGTAATCTCTGCTGTTTCTTCTGTTAAGGAATCCCGATTATTGAAGGTTTCCTTCCCTGCTTTTTTCGGGAAACGTTCCCTGATATTTCCAGGGTTCCTTTCCTGCTTTTTGATGGTATCCATTAATTCCAGCAACTTACCGCGTACAAATTTATAGTGACAGGTGGGGGCTCCGTTCGCCTTCTTTACGACAGTCTGGACATAGCCATCTTTCACCAGAACTTTGACTATCTTCCTGACGACGTCCTCTCGAAGTCCGACCCTTTCGAGCCAAGTCTTCCCTTCAGCCTCTCTACCTTTGGCCTCCTTAATTTCATCATCA
Organism: Geobacteraceae bacterium; assembly: GCA_043725245.1. GTDB lineage: Bacteria > Desulfobacterota > Desulfuromonadia > Geobacterales > DSM-12255 > Geoanaerobacter. The sequence goes on from JAYSLX010000069.1 coordinate 1,244, forward strand.
GCAACTTCAACACCTGAAGTACCGTCAAGTTCCTGTTGCTTGCAGGAAGGTTCATATTGTCGGTAAAACCAGCCGTATCCGATTCCCGGCAACTTGCGATCTCGAAAGTGATAGCTCCAGGTAAATATCTCAGAAAGAATGATGGAGGTGTTCAAGTCACCAAAATAACGAACAAATGGTTTGAAAACGATTAGTCTGTTTCTTGGGCTGTTGAACTCTGCCAGGAGATCTTCGACCTCTTCCACGGCATATAGCTTGCTATCTTCAGGCATGTTCACTTCGCTTACGGCACCCATTCGCCTCTGAATCCATCAGGAGTTGCATGACGATGAACCTGCTGCCGTGACCGCATAAGTGTGCATCTGTGGTATAAACTGCTGGCCATCTGGATCGTTTAACGCCATCAGAGCAATTTGTGACCGAACCGCTTCCTGTTTCTTCGCTTCGGTCACCATACGGATTACTCCGGCGCTGAGAATTGATGTTATTCGGTTGAGTCGTTGTTCCGGGGTCATATTGAAATTTGCTCGATTTCTGTTTCAGGTGGACACAGTACGTTTCATTATGCTATTTGTTACCATATATGCTCGATCGTTTACGCTTACAAGTAAATATGTTACCATTATTAGTAAATTTGTTACCTTGTCAAGAGTTTTTTAGGGTCCCCTATGCGTGTAGCGGAATTATTTCGAAAAGCCAGGGAAGCAAAAGGGCTGAAGCAATCGGAAATTGCGTATCAGTGCGAGATTTCGCGGTCAGCGCTTGCCCGTTTTGAGACGGGGTCGTTACGCCTTGCAGATGAAAACTTATCGATAATTGCCCCACTGCTCGACATAAACCCTGAATTTCTCAACGGCAATACCAAGATTCCATTCAAGAGTCCGAGCGGTGAGTTGATAAAATTTGTTGTGGACAAGTATCACGTGAATACCGATATGCTTCTCGCGACAATTCTTGCGCGATGTGATGTTCTTGAAATTTATTATTTGTCTCCGCCTCTTACCATTGTTGACCGCATTCGCCACCTCAATGTTGCCAGTAATCCGACTTATGCATTGTTGCTGCGTGATGAGGCCGGAAATGTTTATCTATTCAGATGTAAATCCCCGAAAGATTTTCTTGCATGGGACGACAGTCTCTCCTCATGGTATTCTGAACAGCGCAGACTGACGGGCAAAAGCGGATACTTTGAAATGAGAGTTATCTCGAAGGAATTGTTTGAAAAAATTCGAGATTGGCATGATGTCAGTACAGCAGACTTTGAATTCCTATTCAGCCAGAAGAGCGAAAATCACATCGATAAAGGGTTTTCTCTCAGCGAAGCGGAAAAAAAGTTGATTTTTTTCGTTCGTGATCAACATCTCAATCCTGAAAACGCCATCCTGAAACTTCAGCAATAGCCCAAACCAACCCGAAACAAATCCGATCTTCTCGCGCCCAGGTCACTTCTGATTCGTGCACATCTATATCTCTTGATTGTAAAAAGGGTATCTGATACACTTTCAAACCCTAAGGAGGTGTTTATGGCCGACATAGCTGACAATGAGAGGAAGTGTGCTCTTTACGTTCGTGTTTCGACAATAACCCAGGCGGAAGACGGTGAGTCCCTCGACGAGCAGGTTCAAACCCTGAAGAGCTACTGTGCCTACCGTAAATGGCACGATTGCACAGTCTACAGGGAGGAGGGCTTTTCCGGGAAGGACCTGAAGAGGCCGGCTTTCCAGCAGATGGTTGGTGATATCCGCAAGGGGAAGATCAACACGGTTATCGTTAAGAAGATTGATCGGCTTTCCCGCTCGATAATCGATTTCGAAAATGTGTATAAATCTTTCCAAGACCAGGGTGTTGATCTGATCTCAACAATGGAGAATTTTGACACTTCAACCGCTATCGGCAGAAGCGTAATCAGGATCGTTCTGATCTTTGCCCAGTTGGAACGTGAGCAAACCTCGGAGCGGACAATTGACGTAATGGCGCACCGGGCAAAACAGGGCATGTTCAACGGCGGTTATCCACGACTTGGCTATGACATTGATGCTGAGAATAAATGCCTTGTGCCGAATGAAGATGAAATGCCGATTGCGAAGGAAGTATTTACGACCTATCTGAGGCTGGGCTCACTGAGTGAGACTGCCAAAGAACTTAATGACCGGGGTTATCGCCTGAAAACATGGACAACCCAGGCGGGGCGGACAAGGGGAGGCGACAAGTTTCAAAAAAACAATGTCAGCCGGATGTTGAACGATCCGGTGTTCATCGGCAAGGTAAGATACAAGAGCGGGATTTATGAGGGGCAGCAGCCGGCGATCATCAGCGAAGAACTGTTTGAGGCCGTTCAGACGATCCTCCAGGCAAATAACATCTCCAAGACAGGGTACCGTCAGAATGAGAACACTTTTTATCTGAAGGGACTGGTCAGGTGTGGATCATGTCGCACCGCAATGTCGCCGAGCTTTTCATATTCCAAGGGAAAGAAATATTACTATTACCGGTGCATGGTGAACAATGACAAGAGCAAGGATCAATGCCGGATCGGCAGTGTCCATGCGCGAAAATTAGAAGATCTGGTCGTGAACGAGTTGAAATTTCTTGCGGGTGATCCACGGATAATCGAGGGAGTTGTCAAGAACGCCTCAAAGGAGCAGCGCGAAAAAGTGAAGGAGCTTTCTGCGAAAAAGAAGGTTCTGTCGGACAATCTGGCTCAGTTGGACAAGAAAGCAAAAAATCTGCTTGAGGTTCTGAGTGAAGGAGGTGCCAAGAATAATCGTGCCGGTTACATCACGAAAGAGCTTGATAGTTTGGAACTCCGGGCCAAGCAGCTGCGGACGGAAATCGAAACCATCGAATTTGAGTCCAATGACCTTGAAAACAAGATTCTCAGCGCAGACATGATCCGAGACAACTTCAAAATCTTCAAGGACGTGTATGATCACCTGACCCATGACGAAAAATATGACTTGCTGCACTTACTCGTCAAAAAGGTCACTTACTTCGAAGAAGAAGGGAAAGACAAGGATGGAAAAAAGGTGGGGAAAATAAAAATGGACCTATGGGAGTTGCCTGCCATAGATCCATCTATATTGAGCTCAGCAAAAGAATTTGCTGAGCGTCACGTTTGGCTCCCCAGCGCGGACTCGAACCACGGACATGGTGGTTAACAGCCACCCGCTCTACCGACTGAGCTACTGGGGAATAATCAATTTATACTTCGTCCTTGCAGTATTTTGGGAAACTTGTCGTTACAAAACTGCTAGATTTCGGACCTTTGTAACACCTCCCCAAAAACAAGAAGTTAATTACCACAGCCTATTTATCATGTCAAACAAATTGTTGCCACGAATTTAATGCAGACGGTCTGCAACAGTACGATAAATTTGTCTTTGCAAAGTGTAGTCAAGAACAACACTCCCCGCCAAAGCCTCGGATATTCCGGTCACGAAGCCATTCGTTGATGAGGCCCGATGCACACCCTACGCCGGCATCAACCCGGATCGCTGCAGAAGGGCAATTCATCGCGCAGGCACCGCACTCCATGCACGCATCCAAATCGACGATATGAGCCCGCTTCTGCTCCAGGGTAAATACTTGGTGTGGGCAGACCTCAACGCACCTGTGGCATCCGATACATGCCTCTGGATTCAACTCCAAAGTTGCCACATTTCGTAGATATCTAAATCCTTTCATACCCCACCTATTTAGTTACAGGAATCTTCCAGCCAGCAGAACGAGAAGGCTTAAAAATATGGCGCACCCCATGGCTGGCAGGGCAATACGCATCTCCTTCTTTACTCCTGAGCGGGAGGTGAAGGTGGTACAGCCGGTGAAATTCAGGGTGTAGAATGCGCTAACCGCCGGCAGCGCAAGAAATACTGCCGTGCTGACCGGCAAGCTCATATGTCGCCCATCAAAAAACAGATACCAGGCGCAACTCCAGGCAAATCCTATCAGTGCACCCTTGAAGGCAAAACTTCTTCCGGGGAGCCAGGGGATAAAAAGCGGAGCAATCACGACCCCGGCGATAAGGGCTCCGAGATAAGCCCAGATTGCCATGAATGCTGCAGCGCCCCCTTCCAATGGAGTCAATCCGGCACATAGAACAGCTGTAATAATGGCGGCCGATTTAACAGTTCCAACCAACTCCACCGGAATGAGAACCAATCGCTCCATGAACGTGAATGTCAGCTCCTGCATCGGCGGTGTCGTAACCATACCATTGTCAAGATATTCCGGAAGATCTCCAGCACGGATTGTCGCATACCGGGCGGAAAACCCTGTGCGACCAGCCACTTCGTGTGCTGCGATGCCTGGCGCTCCGAGTATTGGCAAAATGAGTCGCCTATGACTGACAATATTTGAAAGGCCGGTCAACTCGATCCGCCTCACCAGTTCATCTGTGCCAAATGTACCTTTACCTGCTGCACACCAGACATTGATTCCAAACGTTTCAAGAACAAGAAGCCAGGCAGAGCGACCGCCCAGTACGCTCCTGACAATGTCGTAGCTCATCTTGTAATTTGCGGTTACCAGAACTGGATCATTCGAGGTCGGCAAACCAACGGCATAGAGGCCAGGTGGAATCAGGTAGCTCATGCGACCTATTCCCCAGCGGGCCTTCCATGCGCCGACACGGTCAGCAAGGGTAAGCGTTGTCGCGATCTGCGGAACCCTTCCGGATGCAGCAGTCAACCACCCTATAAAACCTGGGACACTCTCGTTAATTTCTCCGCCACCGGCGGAGGTTGGAGGCCCTCAGCAAGGAGGCTTGTCAGGCAGGGGCTCCAGGTGGGTGCGACAAGCCGAAGAGGCCGGCCTCAAGTTGTCTGCGTCAGGTTTTCTGATGCTTTGGATCTTCATAGGAGTAGGGCCGGAATGGGTAGAGGTGTAACATCTTCATGGTATTGTGAACAATTATATCCCATGTCAAGAATATATCCGGCCATCGGAATTTAATCAACAGGCATAATCTTGCTCTGTGTCATTGTCTATTGTGTGGCGCATCAACTCAGGTCCTGACATGATTTTCGATCCCCTTGGAAGTGTCACCCATGACACATCCAAAACTTCACCTCGACTAAAAGGCTCGCATCTGTGACAGGATTGGCACAACTGTGCCAACAAAGCAAGTTCCCGGCACAAGCCCATGAAAGGGCTCATAATTTCAACTATTTGATTTATCTGATGTATTACCGTATACTAAGAAACCGGAAATCAGGGCCTCGCTTTTGCTTTAAAAGCGAATATATCACTTCATCTCACGGAGGTCAGCATGTCATTAAGCTTCGGTGTTTCATCTTTTCTTCGTGGCTTACATATACTCAGCATCTGTGCCTGGCTTGGAGGTGGGCTCACGGTCCTATTGCTTCTTTCACTGGGGCGAGAGACGGAGTCGGCGGAAGACCTTCAGGCGTACAATCTGGTTATTACCGCTATCGATGACCTCCTGATAACTCCCGGAGCAGGCAGCACACTCTTCACCGGACTCATCCTGGCACATTGCCGCCAGCTCAAAATCATGAGGAATCGCTGGCTGCTCAGCAAACTTCTGATAACAGTCGCAGCGATTTGCTTCGGTGCCCTGGCTCTTGGCCCCTGGCTAAGGGAGATGCTTTCGTATTCCATCAAGGACGGAGGAGCGATATTTCTGGATATGGACTACGCTCACTCATATCATGCTGGGATGGCTGGCGGTATAATACAGACTATGTCGCTGCTCGGACTACTTGCCGGCTCTGTAATACGTTCAGCAAAGCCTGAAGCAAAAAATGGTTGCAGCAAATGCCCTCTACTAAGGAGCAACCCATAATTGAGGTGCGGGAAATAACCACCTTAACCCTGCTCACAACGAATTGACATTCCACCAGAGGAGGCTAGAATTTTGAAAAGATTCCGGTAGCCGGCCACCCTTTTGGGTGGCTCACCTTGGAGGTGTCATAATGGACAGACGGGCATTTTTAAAAACAGCGGTCACCGGCTCCATCGTCGCAGGTTTTGCCGGAGGAGCAGCAGCTGCAGAACGTTACTTCCCCATAAAGGTCGACCAGGCACTTTTTGACGGGATCAACCGTGCAAAGGACCCGACAAAAAAAACGCCCCTGGAGAAGAGTCATGCACCGGTTATCACCGCTCCTGCATTGGTAAAGGCCGGTGAACCGTTTACGGTTGAAGTATCAATAGGGGAATCTCTTCACCCGATGGTGCCCCCCCACTGGATTGAATACATCGAGCTTCACATCGGCAACGAACCCGCAGGCAGGCTCGACATCCAGCCAAAGGGTTATCTGAAACCAAAGGCCTCCTTTACCGTTCTTCTTACAAAGGAAACAGCCCCTTCGGGGAATATAACCCTGGTCGCGAGACAGAGATGCAATCTCCATGGCCTGTGGGAATCCAGCATCGACATCTCTGTAACCTGAGGCAAGGAAACTCCGCAGAGCCGCATCACAAGCGCCGTACACAGACACTCTTTTGCAAGGGGATAAAGCTGTGTATGGCGCAACAGATTAGATTCATGCTATCCTATCGGCGGCGAGGAGAATAATCCGACACCGCTTGACCTATGACCCTATCAATTCAATCCCATATCCAGCAGATCCTTTCCGGACTTGCCACAGCAGATGCCAGCCTCTCCATAACCGGCATGCGTGGTTCGGCACCGGCATATCTCCTCTCCAGACTTTCGGCAGCGGGGCTGTGCAATTTATTCGTCGTTGCCCCTGACAGTGATGCGGCTGAAGAGCTTTGCCGAGAACTCCGCTTCTATATGGGAAAATCAGATTCGGCACAGCTTTTCCCGGCCTGGGAGTCTGCACCTTTCGAGCATGCCTCCCCACATCCGGATGTGACGGGCCAGCGACTCAATGCACTGTTTCAGATGATGAACGGTACTGCAAAAGTTGTGGTTGCGCCTGCTGCGGCACTCTGCCAGAGACTTCTTTCCCGTGCAGACCTGGGCAAAGTTTCGGACTATCTGGTAGCCGGTGAGGAGGCCGACCGCGAAGGTTTACTGGCAAAACTGGTAAGGCTCGGCTACTCACATGTCCCTCTGGTGGAGGACCGCGGCTCATTCGCCAGCCGAGGCGGCATCGTCGACATCTTCCCCCCCAACCTGGCAGCGCCAGTCAGGATCGAGTTTTTCGGCGACTTTGTTGAGACGATCCGGAGTTTTGCCCCTCTCACGCAACGTTCCCTCCAACCCCTCGAGGAGCTGATCCTGCTTCCCTCAAGAGAGATCGTTCTGAACGAAGAGGTGATGCAAGGCTTGCCCGCCCGACTGAAAAAGCTCTGCGACAGCCAGGATATTCCTCTGCCACGAAGGCGTGAGTTGCTCGATCAACTGCAGAGCGCCATCTATCCGCCGGGGATCGAATACCTTCAACCGATCTTTCATCCCGAGCTTGAAACCATCTTCGACTATTCGGGAAGCTCCAGCATTCGGGTGATGATAGACCCGGAAGGAATATCAGCGGCGATTGAGCGTTTTCTCTCTGAGCTTGAACTGGCCGAGCACCGCGCCCAGGAGCGGGACGACATCCTCTGCCAGCGTGGCGCGCTATTTCTCACAAAGGAGGAGGTTGCAAAGGGGCTGGCAGGAGGTCCGCAACTGAGGGTTCCTGCCCTGGAGCTTATGGAGAGCACCACTACCCGGACGATCCGTTTAAATGCCTCAAATAATTCAGATGTGAAACTGACGATCTCCCCTGACGGTGAAGGGGTCCTCAATCCACTTTCAGAACGTCTTTCCGGCTGGTTAAGCGAGCAACAGCGCGTCATGCTTGTCTGCACCCAGATGCCTCAGGCGCAGCGGCTTCTCGATCTCCTTTCACCATATGGAACAGCACTGGCCATAGAAGAACACCCTTTTCCACTTGCGAGGGAGCGGAGAGACCAGCGGGTCTCTATACTTGTAGGGGAACTTTCCCGCGGGTTCAGACTGGCCGAGGATAAACTGGTTGTGGTGGCCGAAGAGGAGATATTCGGCCAGCGCGTCAAGCGGCGCGGCCTGACTGAGGCCCGCAAGAAGCAGATCCTTACCTCCCTGGCCGAACTGAAGCCCGGCGACTACATGGTCCACATCGACTTCGGTGTCGCTCTTTACCGGGGACTTCAGCACCTCACCCTTGGCGAGGCCGAGGGGGACTTTCTCCTGCTCGAATACGCAGGAGCCGACAAGCTCTACCTTCCCGTTGACCGGCTTAATCTGGTTCAGCGCTACGTCGGGGCCGAAGGGGTCGAACCAAGGGTTGACAAACTCGGAGGCGCAGGCTGGGAAAAGGCCAAGTCAAAGGCCCGTGCCGCAGTACAGGAGATGGCGGAGGAGCTATTAAAGATCTATGCGGCGCGGCAGGTGGAGGAGGGTTACTCGTTTTCTCCGCCGGATGAACTCTTTCGCGAATTCGAGGCTGCCTTTGCCTTTGAAGAAACGCCTGACCAGATGGCAGCCATTGAAGATGTGCTTGCCGACATGCAGTCGCCCCGCCCGATGGACCGCCTGGTCTGCGGCGACGTTGGCTACGGCAAGACAGAGGTTGCCATGCGCGGCGCCTTTAAGGCAGTTATGGATGGCAAGCAGGTCGCCGTGCTTGTCCCGACCACTATCCTCGCGCAGCAGCACATGGAAACATTCTCCAGGCGCTTTGCCGACTACCCGGTGACGGTGGAGATGCTGTCGCGATTCAGGAGCACCAAAGAGCAGAAGACAATCATGGAGCGGGTCAAGAAGGGTGAGATAGACGTCATAATCGGCACCCACCGGCTGCTGCAGTCCGATCTTCACTTCAAGGAGCTGGGGCTGTTGATCGTGGACGAGGAGCAGCGCTTCGGAGTTGCCCACAAGGAGAAGCTGAAGAAGTACCGTGCCACTGTCGATATTATGACCCTCACTGCCACACCGATTCCACGTACCCTCTACATGTCGATGATGGGCATCAGGGATCTCTCCATCATCGACACGCCTCCCGTGGACCGGCTGGCGATAAAAACCTTTGTGGCACGCTTCTCCGATGAGCTGGTACGCGAGGCGGTCCTTCGCGAACTGCGACGTGGCGGCCAGGTCTTCTTCGTCCACAACCGTGTGCAGTCCATCGGGCTGATGGCCGAGCACCTGCAGCGAATCGTCCCCGAGGCAAAAATCGCTGTCGGGCACGGCCAGCTCGCCGAGCATCAGCTCGAAGAGGTCATGCTCGGCTTCATGCGTGGCGACACAAACCTCCTACTCTGCACCACCATAATAGAATCCGGCCTCGATATTCCGACCGCAAACACCCTGATCATCAACCGGGCCGACAGCTTCGGGCTTTCTCAGCTGTACCAGCTACGGGGCCGGGTAGGAAGAGCAAAACAGCGGGCCTATGCCTACTTCCTCATCCCCGGAGAAGGGTCCATTAGCCAGGATGCCCGTGAACGGCTCAGAATCATGCAGGAGATCACCGAACTAGGGGCAGGCTTCAGGATCGCGACCCATGACCTGGAGATCCGCGGTGCAGGGGACCTGCTGGGCGGAAAGCAGTCAGGGCAGATAGCCGCGATTGGTTTCGAGCTTTACACCGAACTGCTGGAGGAAGCAGTCAGTGAGATGAAGGGCGAGGAGCAGGTGGCACGGGTGGAACCGGAGCTGAAGCTTCGCGTTCCGGCCTTCATCCCTGAAGAGTATGTCCCGCAGCCGAACCTTCGACTCATCCTCTACAAAAAACTGACCCAGGCGGAGAGCGAGGAGGATGTCGCCGAGGTGGCGGGCGAACTTGCAGACAGATTCGGTCCGATCCCTGTCGCCGCATCTTATCTTCTTGAGGTAATGAAGATCCGTATTCTGCTGAAGAAACTCCTGATCCGCGAGATAGAATGCGACGGACGGTCTCTGACACTTGCATTCCATCAGCAAACCCCGGTTTCTCCTGACACCATAATCGGACTGGTACGCCGCCAACCTAAAAAATACCAGTTCACCCCCGATTTCCGGCTGGTTGCCGCACTGACAGACAGCTCCTTCGACGGCATCCTCGCCGAGTCCAGAAATCTCTTGAACAGCCTGGTTTGATGTGCTACGTTCCGTATGTTTTTTCGCTAATTTACGCCTAAGGAGCAGTCATGAAATTTTCAAGAATAATGCGCATTGCAGCTGTCACGTGCTGCATGGCAGCACTGGTCGCCTGTGACACCAAAAAGGGTAATGACGCTGCAAAGCCGGGCAAGAGCACCGGTGAGACACTCGCCGAGGTGAACGGCACCACCATCACTACCGGAGACTTCAAGAAAGAACTCGAGAACCTCCCCCCGTACCTGAAGCCTATGACCGAAACGCCCGAAGGGAAGAAGGAGATGCTGGAGACGATGGTCATCCGGGAGCTCATACTCCAGCAGGCGACTAAGGATGGGGTTGACAAGAGCCCTTATGTCGCCGAAAAGCTTGCTGAACTGAAAAAACGTCTGGTTGTGGAGGCCTTCCTCAAGAAGAAGGTCGAAGAGCAAACCAACCTATCCGATGCTGATCTTCAGAAGTTCTACGATGAGAACAAAGACAAGTTCAAGAGCGATGACCAGATAAAGGCGAGCCATATACTCATGAAAGACGAGAAAAACGCACAGGCTGTTCTTGCCAAGATCAAGGCAGGAGGTTCCTTTGAGGAACTGGCCAAACAGAACTCCATGGATTCCGCTGCCGCCAAAGGTGGTGACCTGGGGTGGTTCAGCAAGGGCTCCATGCTTCCTGAATTCGAAAAGGTCGCCTTTTCCCTCAAGGAGGGAGAGGTCTCCGGTATCGTAAAGACAAAGTTCGGGTTTCACATCATTAAACTGGTCGGAAAGAGACCGGCAGGGCAGCGCCAATTCGCTGAAGTCAAGGATCAGATCAAGGCGGCGCTTCTCCCCAGCAAGCAGCAGGAGGTTTTCCAGAAGCTCAAGGATGAGCTGAAGAAAAGCTCGAAGTACACCATAAAGGAAGATGTCCTCAAAAAACTGGACACAGCAGGAGACGACACGAGTAAGTCCGCTATGACACCGGGCCAGCCAGCCGAACCAGTCAAGCCGGCCCCCCCGGCGACGGAAAAGAAATAGGAAGCGCCTTAACAGGGCCGGGATCATCCCGGCCCTGTTCGCATACATTGCACGAACGAGGATAAAACCCATGAAGTCTTTTGTCATTGCACTCTGCCTCCTGATGGGCCTGCTGCTGGCCGGTTCAACGACATGCGCCGAGCAGGTGAGCGCCATCGTAGCGGTTGTCAATGACGACATCGTCACGACTCTCGATGTCGATAAGGAATTACTGGTTATGGCCAGGGAGAACGGCTTACGCGAGCCATTCAATGCAGTTGAGCGAACCAAGAACTGGATGATCGCCATCAAACGAATGGTGGACAGGAAGTTAGTAGAACAGAAAATCAAGGAATTGGACATCAAGGTTTCGGAAGAGGAGATCCGGCAATCCATCGAAGAGGTGAAGAAGCAGAACAGTATGTCCCAGGAACGTCTTGTGCAGGCCCTGGCAGGGCAGGGGCTCTCATTTGATCAGTACAAGGGACAGATCCGGGAGCAACTGGAACGTCTCCGGTTGATGAGCCAGGAGGTCAAGTCAAAGGTACAGGTCACCCTCAAAGAGGTGATGGAGTACTACCAGGCAAACCGCTCCAAGTACGGTGAACAGGAGCTCTACAAGGCACGGCATATCCTTTTCACCATACCGAAGGATGCCTCTGATACAGACAGGGAGAAGGTCCACGCAAAGGCGGCAAAGGTATTACTGGAGGCCCGCGGAGGATCTGATTTCGCCGAACTGGCAAAGAAATACTCCGAAGAGCCGAATGCCTCAAAGGATGGAGGCGAACTTGGTTCCTTCAAAAAAGGGGATCTTTTGCCGGAGATGGAGTCGGTGGTCCTGAAGCTGAATCCGGGTGAAATAAGTGATCCGCTACTCACCAAAGGGGGGCTTCACATCATCAAGCTCGAGAAGAAATTTCTTGGTGACATCAAGCCCTTTGACGACGTGAAGGGGGAGATCGAGGAAATGCTCTACCGCCAGAAGTCAGAGGCGCGTTTCGGACAATGGGTTGAGGAGTTGCGGAAGAATGCGGCGATTGATATGAGGTAGCGAGTCGTAAAACCGGACGATGTGCGTTTACCACTCGAAGAGGGGATGACCACTTCAAAAATAGCCCCGGCTTCAGGAGAACCTTTCTCCGGCAACCGGGGCTATTTTTCTGATAATGTTGTCATCCCCCTACTCTGTTATAATCGGCTGTAAATTCATCATATTACGTTGCAGCCGCTTGTAATAGAAATTCTGCCCATACAGCGCTGCGACAGGGTTATGTCCGGTTACGCGGTCCTTGCAGACCAGGGTTGAAACCGGTGCCTTAGAGTATTTGGAAAAGAGCATGTCGTGGCCTACGCAGAGCCCGACGATCAGATTCATGTCTGTCTCTGAAAGGTTGCAGAGCTCTGCCTGGGCAATCGGGTTGCAGGCCGGCTCGAAGGTGCCGGGCCGAACCTTGTCTTCTTCGTTCAAGCCCAACTGCAGCTTGTCGATGCTTCCCGCCTTGCAGCAGACCGAGAGCGGCTCCAGCCCCTGGGCCTTGAGGATCACCGAAAGCTGCTCGGTTTCATACAGCAGGCCGATGCAGGTGGCAATACCGATCTTCTTCCAGCCCATGAGCTTTGCAAGGGCAATGGTGTCCTCGACCCTTGTCCAGCGGGCATTCACCGCGTCGCTGCCTGGCACTGGCTGGTAGCAGAGCCCTTCAACCTGTGCTGCCACAAAGGCGAGCCGGGCATCCTCGCTGTTATCGGTGTAGCGGGCAAAGGATTTCTTTATAACCTCTTTGCTGCTCGATGACGGGCAGTTGCCCGGCCTTGGGGGGGCAGTTGCAGGATCGCCGCTCCAGCAGTTGGTGGTGCCGTTTTTCTGCCAGACAGCACTGCACTTCGAGCATGATAAGGGGGTCTCTTCGCCGTTTTCCATCTGATCACTCCTTTTCACAATTGCAACTCGTCACCTCAAAAAATCTAACTTTTGCGCTGTGCTGTCACGTCACGATCTCAATGAACTGCTGAACCAGGCGATAGGTAATTCCCCAGAGCACCGGCTTGTTCAGCTGCGGGAGCCGAATCGCAGGGGCTTGTATTGCTTTACCGGCAAAGTTGACCGTGGCTGTGAGCTGGCGGTCCGGGTCGGTGAGCGTGGAGAGGGAAACCCAGAAGGCATCGCTGACCTCCGGGTTTAAGGTAAGGGGACCGTCGGTCTCGACAGCATACACGAAACAGGCGACCCTCACCGGCAGATTCGCACCCTCTATATCCGAGAGCCGGCCAAGCATGGCAGACCGCCCCAGATCCAACCCCACCTCTTCCACTGTCTCGCGTTCGGCAGTCTGTTGCAGGTCAAGATCGTTCCTTGACCGCCTGCCTCCTGGAAAGCCGATGTTTCCCGACCACGGATCGCGTTCGTCTGAGGCTCGCTCGATAAAGAGCAGTTCAGGTCCTGCAGGAGTTTTGCGCAGGATGAGAGCAACGGCCGTCTGGGTAAGCTGATCGGAATCTCTTGGTTGCGCCGGAAAGGCGGCAAGGTGGATGCGGATCTGTTCGCATGATATCATCGTACCGTCACCTGTTACTCGAACTGAGCCCTGAACTCTTCCATGGTCTTTCGTATGTCGTTGACTTCGTCCCGAAGGGACTTTACCTCCTCTTCCAGCTTGGCCATCCGTTCGTTTTCTGCAACGACCCGGGTACGTGCAGCCTCTGGAGACGGGAGATGCTCTTCCTCGGAAATTTCAGGGGTGCCGGAGAAAAAATGCGCATAACGGGCCTCTTTCCTTCCTGGCTGTCGTGGGAGCTTAAGGGCAAGCGGCGGGTTAAGCTCCATGAGTTCCTGAAGGACCACTTCAACTGCGGCAAGATCAGGGAAGGGGGTCATCCTCTCTCCGCGGGTGCGTATCTCTCCCACCGTCTGCGGACCACGGAGCAGCAACTCGGCAAGCACGGCCAGTGAAGAAGGTGCCAGTCGCAGGCTCTCGGCAAGAGAGTGACGGTACTTGGGGACCCTGCCACTGTCCCCTGCCAACCGGGCAAACCTTTTAAACCGGAGTGAATCCAGCGCCCGGACCACATCAGTCTCTTCCATGGAGATCACCGGATCTCGGTTCGATTTCTGATTACAGGCATTGGTAAGGGCATTGAGGGAAAGCGGGTAATACTCCGGAGTAGTCAGCTCCTTCTCGATAAGGCAGCCGAGAACCCTTACTTCGGTCTCATTAAGTGTGGTGTCCATTCGGGACTCCTTTCGGTTTTGGACGATGAGTCTCTCTGCAGTATAGCAGCAATTGCCGAGGCAGGAACAG
>JAYSLX010000070.1:0-4567 GCA_043725245.1 Geobacteraceae bacterium
GGAGTGAGGAGTGAGGAGTGAGGAGTGAGGAGTGAGGAGTGAGGAGTGAGGAGTGAGGAGTGAGGAGTGAGGAGTGAGGAGTGAGGAGTGAGGAAAAAATAAAAAGAAAGCATCATGACTTGCTGGTGTGGCAGGAAGCCATGGCTCTTGTAAAAGAGATATATAGACTTACGTCTCATTTTCCAAAGGAAGAAATTTATGCTTTGACCAGCCAGATGCGCCGAGCAGCTGTATCCATCCCAAGTAATATAGCGGAAGGTGCCGCTAGAAATGGCAGCAAGGAATTTCTGCAATTTTTATCCATAGCGAGAGGTTCACTGAGCGAGCTGGAACCCCAATTACTTATTGCGCAGGATCTTGGTTATTCCACCGATACTTTCTTTGCGGAAAAGAAGATAGAAAAACTCTTTGCCTTGATTGGCGGGCTCACCAAGAGTGTGCAGGAGAGAAGTAAAAAATGAATTCCCACTCCTCACCCCTCACCCCTCACCTTATGCCGCGCGATGCGCGCATCTTCGTTGCTGGCCATCGTGGTTTGGTGGGATCTGCTATAGTTAGGAAGCTCAATGCGGAGAGGCACGAAAACCTTTTGCTGCGGGGCAGCGCCGAGCTGGACCTGCGTGATCAGGCCGCCGTTGCCGAATTCTTCCGGAAAGAAAAACCGGAATACGTCTTTCTGGCCGCTGCCAAGGTGGGCGGGATCGTCGCAAATAACAGTTATCCTGCCGAGTTCATCTACGACAACCTGCAGATCCAGAACAACGTCATCCACCAGGCGTATCTAACCGGCGTCAGGCGGCTCCTCTTCCTTGGGAGTACCTGCATCTATCCGAAGTCGGCCCCCCAGCCGCTGAAGGAGGAGTATCTCCTCACCGGGCCGCTGGAGCCGACCAACGAGCCCTATGCCATCGCCAAGATCGCCGGGATCACCATGTGCCGGTCGTACAACCGCCAGTATGGGACAAAATATCTCGCCGCCATGCCGACCAACCTCTACGGCCCCAACGATAACTTCGATCTGGAGACCTCCCATGTGCTGCCGGCGCTGATGCGGAAGTTTCATGAGGCGAAATCGGGGATGCGGGACTCGGGGCTCGGGACCGGTGAACCCGGAAAATCCACCGTCACCATTTGGGGGACCGGTAGTCCCTACCGGGAATTCCTCCACGTGGACGACCTGGCCGACGCGAGCGTATTTCTGCTGAATCTTCCCGAGGAAGTTTACACCTCACTTCTCACCCATCACGCCTCACCGGCTTTGATAAACATCGGCACCGGCGAGGAGCTGACTATCCGGGAGCTTGCATTATTGATAAAGGACGTGGTAGGTTTTGCAGGGGAACTGGAGTTCGACAGCAGCAAACCGGACGGTACGCCGCGCAAGCTCTCCGATGTGTCGCGGCTCCAAGCGCTCGGTTGGCGGCATAGGATAAGGCTGGCGGGAGGCATTGGTTCCACCTACGAGTGGTATCTCAAGAGGTGAGGCCGTGAGCCTTTTGATCTAGACTGGGGCTATTTGTTGGAATATGGTGGCGAAAGGGGGGTAGACAATGAAACAGATAACTGTTGAACTCCTTAATATAATTACAAGTCGTATCGCTGAAGCCATACATCCGGAAAAGATAATTCTTTTCGGTTCCCACGCGTGGGGAACCCCGGATGAAACAAGCGATATAGACCTATTTATCGTGGTGCCCGAAACGGATCAGCCGGCTTACAGGCGGGCAAGGGGTATTTACCGTTGCCTGCGGGGTATAGGTGTTCCGATTGACATTGTGGTGCAGACTCATGAAGAGGTGGAACGGAGCAGGAGCGTGGCTACCTCCCTTGTCAGAAAGGTGCTGGACCAAGGGAAGGTGCTTTATGGATGAAGCGAAGATCCATGAGATACAGCAGTGGTTGCTCAAGGCCGATCATGACCTTCAATCGGCGAAACGTCTTCTGACTGGTGAACCGCCTCTCCTCGATACGGCTGTCTATCACTGCCAGCAGCCTGCTGAAAAGGCGTTGAAGGCTTACTTGACTTTAAAAGATGCTCCTTTTCAGAAGGTTCACGTTCTTTCAGTCCTTGTGGAACAGTGCATGGGGTTTGATAGCTCATTTAGAGAGTTAGATGATATTGCCGATATATTAACGCCCTATGCAATCGCTTTCCGGTATCCGGGAGATGTCCTGGAACCAGATCTGGCGGACGCGGAAGAGGCGTTCAATCATGCGAGTTTTGTGCTTGATTTTGTCGTAAAGAGAGTGCCAAATGGAGTGAGGGGTGGAAAAGATTAGGAGAAGTCACATGGAAGTACCGAGAATTAAAGAGATCCTTAAACCGGCCTTTGAAAAGCATGGTGACAAGATCGTGGCGGTTTATATCTTCGGCTCGGTTGCCTCAAATGAAGCGGGGCCATCCAGTGATATTGACATTGCGGTACTTTTTGATGGCAGATATCTGGATGGCAGTGATGATGTTAGGTTAGAGCTGTATGCGGATTGTTGCAGGGTTTTGAAGCGGAACGATATTGATATTGTTGTTCTAAACAAGGCAAAGAATCTGTTTCTGCTGGACGAAATTGTCCGGAATGGCGTTATGCTTTTTGAAGGAAATACCGAATTGAAGGAGGATTTTGAAGGCAGAATCCTGCACAATTCAATTGAATTTAAACAGCACAGATTACAGGTAATGGGGTTTTGATGGAAAGGATTCGGCATAAGATCGGAAGAATCCAGGAACATCTCGCACTGATCAGGTCGATGGGAGAAGGGTGTAGCGAACGCTTTATTTCCGACCCCATTTATCGGGGGGCATTGCTGCATTACCTCTATCTGTTATCAGACAGCTGTATTGTCCTTGCTGAACTGGTCATCAAGTACAAACGCCTGAGAATTCCCCAGTCATATGCTGAAGCTTTTGACATTCTAGGTGAGAATAATATTCTCGATGCTGGCTTTGCATATGAATTCGCCAGTATTGCCGGGTTCAGGAATTTCTTGGCCCATGATTACGAAAAAATAGATGGTGCTTTTGTCTGCGGGAAGATTCTTGCCAAGCTAGTGGATGTTGATGTTTACCTGGAACAGATAAGCAACGCGCTGGATTTGAGGCTGTGAGGAATGGTGAGGATATTTGAGCAGTGAAACCTGCAGATGTTACACCTTTGTTTTTTCTGTAACTAAATTACTCTTTTTTTGAGGATTCTACATGCAAGCAGCATTAGTTCGTGATTCATGGAAAGAGGCTGGTTGGGCAGACCGGCTTCTGTGCGGTAGTTTCTGCATCATGTTCTTTTTTCTGCCGTTTACCACATCTCCCACGGTGATTGCTGGCCTACTCTCCATCGCCATCTGGGCATTTTCCGGCAAGGCGTTTCGCGAGTGGCGCAGCTGGCTACGGCAGGAATGGACTGTGCCGGTATTCCTCTTTATAATCATTTACTGGCTGGGACTGCTTTGGACCAACAACCTGGTGGCCGGGTATGCCGTGGCCGGGAAATCTTATTATTGGCTCCTGACCTTTGCGATTGCCTCTCTATCTTTAAAGGCCTGCAGTTCGCATAGGCTGTTTGTTTCGTATCTAGCCGGGCTCTCCTTTAATGTGGCGGTTTCCATTGTTCAGTTTGCAGGTTTATTACCCCCGTATAAGGAAAAGTACGGTTTTATGGGGTATATTACCTATTCCCTCCTGTTGGTCCTTGGCATGCTCCTCCTGACGTTTTATTATAAACAGAGCGACAACCGCCGGCATCGACTCTTCCTCCTCGGCTTGATGCTTGCCTTCATGTTCAACCTGGCGATCCTGTCCGGCCGGAGCGGCTACTTGGCTTTCATCATCCTGAGCCCGCTGATGTTCATCAACATATTCGGCAGAAAGCGGCTGAAATGGGTTGCCGCGATTTCGTTGGTGGCGGTCGCTCTTCTCTTCCTCTCACCCACAGTCCAGACCCGGATTGGTCTGGTTAAAGACGAAATCCGCTCCTACTACAGTAACGGGGAAGTTTACACTTCGGTTGGCTCTCGGCTTCATGTTTTTAAGGGGGCTATGCTTGCGTTCGTGCATAATCCCATTTTAGGGGTCGGCACCGGGGGATCTGCCATAGCAATAAAGACCTATCTCAATGACCCACAGTTCTTGGATTTCGCCCATCCCCACAACAGCTTTCTCTATATCGCCATGACCTACGGCCTGGTCGGACTGGTGCCATTCCTCTGGCTACTGTTTCTGATGCTGCGCAAAGGGTGGCGGGCGCGCGACACCCTAACCGGTTTCGCCGTCCTTTCGTTTGCCTTGGTCTTTATCATCGGGAGTCTAACCGACACCCACATCCTCTCCTTAACGACCGGCTATCTTTTCGCCCTGATGACCGGCATCGTCGTCGGCGATGGGCCGGCGGTGGATGGGGTTGCAACCGGTGTCGATATGCCTATTGGGTAGGTGCCAAGGCGTATGTAAAGTCAGGTTACGGGATGCGTGAGGATTAGGAGAGATGTCAAGGTGGAGACGCGACATTCGTGTTTTCCCTCCCCCAACGGCTCCTACAAACTCGAAAGGATTGGACATTAGTATGGCTATAAAAGG
>JAYSLX010000071.1:0-7998 GCA_043725245.1 Geobacteraceae bacterium
TATCCGTCCATCAGCAATCAGTTTTTCCAGGGCTATCTTGGCAACCTCACGCCGAACCGGGTTGAATCCGGAGAGGATAACCGCTTCAGGTGTATCGTCGATGATCAGGTCGATCCCGGTAGCTGCCTCCAGGGCACGGATATTCCGTCCCTCGCGGCCGATAATCCGACCCTTCATTTCATCCGACGGAAGCGCAACCACTGAAACGGTTCGTTCGGCCACATACTCGCCGGCATAGCGCTGAATTGCCAGAGCCATGATCTCCTTGGACTTCTTGTCGGCAGTCTCGCGCGCCTCCTCCTCAATGACCTTGATCCGCTTGGCCGCGTCCATCTTGGCCTCGTTCTCCATTTCATCCATCAGGGTCTTCTTGGCCTCTGCAGCGGTCATGCCCGAAATGGTTTCAAGTTTGGCCCGCTGTTCATCAATTATCTGCGTTACCTTCTCTTCCTTCTGCAGAAGAAGCTGGTCACGATTGGAAAGCCCCTGCTCTCGCTTCACCATCTCGGCATCGCGCTGATCGAACAGATTCATCTTCTTGTCAAGGTTTTCCTCTTTCTGCTGCAGTCTCTTCTCAAGAGCCTGAAGATCCTTGCGCTTCTCTTTGGTCTCCAGCTCAGCCTCTGCCTTGGCCTGAAATAACTCATCCTTAACCTTAAGCGAGGCCTCTTTCAGGATGTTGTCGGCCTCACGTCGTGCATCCTCCACAATCCTGCCGACATCCTCCCCGACGACAACTTTCTCCGGTACCTTCCTGCGGAGCAGGGTGGCAATGAGCACCCCGGCGCCAACTGCTACTACGGCCAATATCAACATTACTGCCATTGGTACTTGCAATGTCATGTTCCTCCTTTATGTGAAGTGACCAAGTGGGTAAACCACCCTTTGGTCGGTTATAACCATATCCATCCGGACATCGTGAGGCGCACCGGCTATCGACTCAAGAAGCTGAAAGTCGTAGCAGAAGCCCGCCATGCGGCCACTCCCTTCAAGACCGTGAAGGGTTCTGTCGTAATACCCTTTGCCGTATCCAATCCGCCGGCCTGACAGGTCAAAGGCAACTCCCGGCACCAGGATGAAATCGATGGCCTCAGGGGGGTAGATATGGCTCGATGCCGGTGGCTCACAGATCCCGAAACTCCCGCAGAGCATCTCAGCAGGATCGCAGAGTTGCCGGAACTCAATCCCATGAGCCCTTACGGCTGGGAAAAGAACGGTCTTCCCTGCACCTATGGCCTCAACCATAAGAAGATCAGTCCCTATTTCGTTCTGTATGGCCGAATAAAGAGCCACAACCCGCGCTTGAGAGAATGCAGGCAGCCCCATGCAGAGCTTCTGGGCACTCAGACTTGCATCCAGACGTTCAGCAGGGGTTACGCTCCTGCGTAGCTCCAGCATCCTGAGCCTGATCGCCTGCTTGGGCATATAAATCGTCCGGATTGCCGACCTGCGGAAAAGGGTAACGGCCGGGCGGTGTCGGTAAAGTACGGACATGCCGGCTCTCGGGGAGAGATTTCGAGTATGGGAAGGAAGTTATTAAGTTGCCAGCGCACGCGACAACGCAGATACCGCATGCATCGGGAGAAGTGCTATAAATGCCTGCTTAACCCCTGGCAGAATTAATGTGGCTATGAGGCCACCTATCAGCAAAACAGGAACGTAGATGACTTCACTATCGATTGCCCCTGCTGAAACTGACGTAAATACCGATCCGACATACTCATATATAAAAATCTCCCGAGAGAGAGCGTGACTTTCTAAGGCACTTCAGAACCCATACGGCTGATCATGCGATTAAGCCGCTCAGAATGATCCCGGCGCTGCCGCTCGTGCTCCTCGACCAGCATGAGGTAATCACCAGCCAGATTGAGAAGGGCAAGTGAGGCAACAGCCTGCGAATCCACACCTGCAACTGCAGCAGAAACCGCGGACAAACGAGCGTTAACAAACTCCTCTATTTCAGCTACCTTTTCCGGCAAGGCAGGGCTTCTGACCTGAAACTCACGCCCCAGAACTGCTACCCGGTGCGAACGAATCTGGGTCATCAGACCGACTCAAGTTTTTTGAGGATGACATCCAGCCGAACCTTGACACCCTCACGCCCTTCTCTAAGCCGAGAGGTTTCCTCAAGCAGCCGCACATTCTCCTGCTTCATCGCAGCATAGCTTACCAGCAGAGTCTCAACACGCTCTTCCAGACGCGAGATCAGTTCGCCGTCCATGACAGCCCCCTTGTTCGGGGTGCAATATTATGCGACAACCCCGCAAAAGTCAAGGCACTTTCTTGGAATCTCCCAGCCTGAAACAATGCATCCCAGAGTCACTCAAAGAGGGCAGCCACGAACATGTCCGGCTCAAAGGGCCGCAGATCCTCGGCCTGCTCTCCGATGCCGATGAAACGAATGGGAAGCTGGAATTCACTGCTTACCGCCACCACGATCCCCCCCTTGGCGGTTCCGTCAAGTTTGGTAAGGACTACCCCCGACACCTCGGCAGCCTCCTTGAAAAGACGTGTCTGGGAGATGGCATTCTGACCGGTGGCTGCATCGAGCACCAGCAGCGTCTCATGAGGGGCTCCGGGAATCTCCCTCCCCATGACCCTGCGTATCTTCTTCATCTCCTCCATCAGATTGACTTTGGTATGGAGGCGCCCGGCCGTGTCGACGATCAGTATGTCGCAGCCGCGGGCCACAACCGCCTTGCAGCTGTCAAACACCACCGCAGAAGGGTCGGCTCCGGACTGGTGGCGTATGACATCAACCCCGGCTCGATTCCCCCACTCCTCCAGCTGCTCTGCCGCGGCAGCCCGGAAGGTATCTCCGGCCGCAAGCAGCACTTTCTTCCCCTCTGCCATGTACCTGCTGGCCAGCTTGCCGATGGTGGTGGTCTTGCCGACACCGTTGACGCCGATGACCATGATGACAAACGGCTTGGCTGAAGAAACATCCAATGGGGCGCAATAGCGCTCCAAACGGGCCTGGATCTCGTACTGCAGGGCTTTTTTCAGGGCAGCACCGTCCTGGAGCTCGTTGCGGCCGAGCTTGCCTTCCAGAGTCCGAATCAGCTCCACCGTAGTGGAGACACCTATGTCTGCGGTGATCAGTATCTCCTCCAACTCCTCCAGCATGTCGGCATCTATCTGCTTCTTGCCGAGCAGAAGGGTGTCAATCTTCGCCACCAGCCCCTCGTGAGTTCGGGACAGCCCCTGCTTCAGGCGCTGGAAGAGACTCGGTTTCAGAGAAGGCTCAGGGGAGGGCTCTAAAGCGGCAACCTTTTCTGCTGCCAGCTGTGGTTGCGGAACCTGCTCAGGCTGGGGGTCGGCTGGGACATCAGAAATACTTATCTCTATCGGCTCTGACCCCTGCTCACCACCGGTCAGCTTTCCCCACAGCCCTTTCAAAAAACCCTTCTGCTCTTCAGCCATCTCAGTAGATCTCCTTGTTCAACAGGTTCACGGCACTCCGCACCCCTCGACGTGCCAGGGCAGGTACGGCAGTCCGTACCATAGTCAACACCACCACGTAATCGGGTCCGACCGGCGCCACAATGTGGCGCTGCGTTCCGGTGGTTATCACCAGGTCCTCCACATCGCCCAAAGCCATACCAGCGTGCAGCTTGCGCAGACGTCCAAGGATGATCCCCTTGTGGGCACCTATCACCTTCATCTCGAACTCGTCAAAAAGGGAGTACTGCTCCACCGCCTCTCCCTCCCAATCGGCCAGTATGGCACCGCTGGCACCGGGGATCGATTCCACGAGCTCTCTCAGCATCCTCTTGAACGGCACAATAGCCTCCCGCATGAAAAATCAGCCCCGCATTCTACCGATTTCAGAGAATTATGCAACCGGCAGAACAAGCCCCACAAACAGAAGCGCCAGCCCGGGGAATCCAGGTCGAGAGTACCCCCATATTCTTTCTTGTCAAAAGTACGCGGGAGATGGATAATCGGTAGCCGGGAGGAGAGCCATGCCGAAACGAGCCAAGAAAGCAGAAGATCATGAACAACTCTCTCTCTTTGAAGAAGAGGTACCCAAATGGCTGCTCCAGGAGCATGACTCGGTTTGCGACCCATACCGCATCAAGAAGAAGCCCGACTACGAGAATTGCCTGTCTGATTCTTATGAAGATTTAGATGAGTTAGACCAATTCTCAGATTGGCTAAAACATAAGGGAGTCGACGGATGAGTCGTAGCCTACTGCAGACCGAAACCACCTTGGAGACACCCGGCTCTTCCATGGTAACTCCGTAGAGAGTATCGGCCACTGCCATGGTGGTCTTTGAGTGGGTGATGAGGATGAACTGGGAGAATGCGGTCATCTCCCGGATCATCTCGTTGAAACGGCCGATGTTGGCATCGTCCAAGGGGGCATCCACCTCGTCGAGCAGACAGAAGGGGGACGGCTTGACCAGGAAGATGGAGAAGATCAGTGCAACGGCGGTGAGCGCCTTTTCGCCGCCTGAGAGGAGCGAGACGTTCTGCAGCTTCTTGCCCGGCGGCTGCACAATGATCTCTATGCCGGTCTCCAGCAGGTCCTCCTCGTTGGTAAGCCTCAGCTCGGCTTGCCCGCCGCAGAAAAGTCTGGGGAAGACCTCCTTGAACTTGTCGTTCACCAGCTGAAAGGTCTCCATGAATCGCTTGCGGGTGGTCCGGTTGATCCGCTGGATTGCGGTCTGCAGTGACTGCAGAGACTCCTCCAGATCGGTCTTCTGTTCCGACAGAAAGCTGTGGCGCGCCTCCAACTCCCGGCATTCTTCAATGGCCATAAGGTTTACTTCGCCCAGTTCATCCACCTGCCGCTGCAGATCCTCCTGTCGCCTGCGCATGGCGGCATCATCAAAATACTCAGCATCCTCTCCCACTTTTAACGTAGCGATATCAAGCCGGTGACGCTCCTGGATGGAGCTCTCTAAGTGCCGGAGCTCCATAACAAGCCCGGACAGGCGCAGCTGGCGCTCTCCGGCAGATGTCCGCTCGCTGTCGAGCTTTTCGCGCAGCCCCTTGATAGCAGACTCCTGTTCCTGGAGCGTAGCGGCCAGGGAATCGAAGCGCTCACGTACCGCTCCGTGGGCGAGCTCCGCAGCAAGCTGCCGTTTGACCAGACCCAGAAGAATTCCCTCCCCCAGGGCAATCTCAGCGGCCAACCGCTTCTGCTCATCATCCCCTACGGCAAGCTCTTCCTGGTGGACAACAAGCCGTTTTGAAAGATCAAGGCGGAGCTCTTCGACCCTGCCAACGGCACGCTGGTTGGCCTCCCGCTTCTCTCTGATGGTTGCGACCAGCACCTTCAGTCCGGTTACCGTCTCACGGAGCAGGTCGATCTCACGTCGTTTGACAACCAGGGCCTCTTGCAGTCCGGATGAAGCGGACTCCTGCAGAGCCTTTTCCTGCTCCAGCTCACCCCGTCCCCCTTCGGCAGCTGTCCGCTCCTTTTCCAGTACCGCCTTCTCCTCGGCAAGCTGATCATCCTCAAGTGCCTTGACGCTTCGCCGCTCCTCCAGGCGCTGGAGCTCCTCGCGAGAGCTCTGTAAATCCTTTTCCAGACCTACCTGCTCCACCTCGGACTTATGCAGCTCCTGCCGGGTCTGACGAAGCTCATCCTCTGTGGTTGAAAGCTCGCCGCGCAGGCGGTTTCGTTCACTCTCCAGGGCTGATACGCTCGATTCCAAAACGACCTTGTCTGCGGCCAGTTCGCGGATCTCCCGCTTGGCATGGATCAGCCCCTGGCCGCCCCCTTCTGCCGAGCCTCCGGTGAGTATGCCGCCGGCTCTGGCAACCTCTCCCACACGAGTGACAAAGGTGACCCGGGGATGTGCCTTTGAGAGCCGGAGGGCCTCTGCAAGCTCTTCGGCCAGATAGACATCTGCCAGAAGAGGTTCGACGAGAAGCCGCTGGCTTTCGTCCAGGCGCACATGATCCAGAAGTCGATGCAGATGTGGCAACGGATCCTCTTTCTGCCACCCCCCCCATCCGGGGAGCAGGAAGCTGCATCGCCCCCCTGCAGTTCCCTGCAGATGCTCCAGCGCTGCAATGGCGTCAGCCTCATCTTGGCAGGCCACATATTGCAACTGCCCCTCAAGCGCCGCTTCAACAGCAGCCTCATACTCGGCATCGGTCTCTACCAGGTCAGCCACAAGGCCGGCGAATCTATCCTTGAAACCATCGGTCAGAAAAAGGCTCCGGACCCCCTGTCCGTATCCGGCAAACCTGGCCTCCAGGTCAAGAAGCGAGGCGAGCCTCGCCGCTTTCGAGCTCAATTCGTCGCGGCGGGTCTGAAGCTCCTCCACAACCGCTGGCATACTGCTCCGAAACCCATTGGTTCGGACGATCAGCGATTCAACCTTCAACGCCAGTTCGCGCTTTGCGGCATCAGCTGCATGACAAGAGGTGTGAAGCTCGGCAACCCGTGCAGTCGAGGTCGCCAGCCGTCCTGCCAGCTCTGCACCTTCACGCTTGCTCCTCTCTGACCGTTCGGCCAGCCGGATCAGGCGCCGGCCAGCCTCGCCATGCTGGTTGTTGAACTGGGCCTGTTTATTGAGGAGTGAGACAAGGGTCTGGCGGATTCCGTCCTGTTGCCGCACCAGCCCGGCTTCCTCTGCCAGCAGGGTTTCCAGGGCGGCGTTCTGCTTCGAAAGCTCCTGGTCTTTCTCTGCTGCCTCAACGAAGAGTCCCCCTCGCTGCTCCTCCATTTGCTTGAGCTCGAGACCAGACTCGCTCTGCTGTCGGATCAGGCCGGTCAGCTCCTCGTCGGTGCGTGCACGCTGACGCTCCAGGCTGGCCAGCTCTTTACGCTGAAAATCGAGACGGTTCTCTGCCCCCTGATATTCTGCCTTTACCCGGAAGATCTCCTCCTGGCGGGCTGTCAGAGACCGCTCCTCCTCCAGCAGGGAGAGCCTGCGCTCCTCCAGGGCGGAGTCCCCTGTCGCGACCTGTCCTGCCAGAGCAACGAGTTGAACGGTGCTCTCTGAATGACCGGATTCGAGCGTGCGAACGCTAGCGTCAAGATCCCGGTGCCGGCGCACGGCAAAGTCAATCTCTATCTTCTTAAGCTCCTCGCGAAAGTACCTGAAGCGCTCCGCCTTCTTTGCCTGGCGCTGCAGAGAACCGAGCTGCCTCTTGATCTCCGCCACCACATCACCGATCCGGAAAAGATTCTGACGGGTGCTCTCGATCTTTTTGAGAGCAACCTGCTTCCGTGCCTTGAATTTAGTGACGCCGGCAGCCTCCTCTATCAGGAATCGCCGCTCTTCGGGCTTGGCCATCAGGATCATCCCGATCCGCCCCTGCTCGATGATGGAGTAGGCCCGTGCACCTACCCCGGTATCCATGAACAGTTCGTTTATGTCCAGTAACCGGCAGGGGGTCTTGTTGAGGGAATACTCGCTCTCCCCGTCACGATAGAGCCGCCGCGTCACCTGGATCTCACTGTAGTCCAGGTATTTGGCAGGGACGCGCCCGTCATCGGTAGAAAACACCAGTGAAACCTCGGCCATTCCCAGCGAGCGCCTGGATTCGCTCCCCGCGAAAATGATGTCCTCCATCGCCCGTCCCCGGAGGTTTTTGGCAGACTGTTCCCCCATGACCCAGCGGATTGCGTCAACCACATTGGACTTGCCGCAGCCATTGGGACCGACCACCGCCGTCACGCCCGGAGGGAACTCCAGCACGGTCCGGTCCACGAACGATTTAAAGCCTATGATTTCAATTCTCTTTATTTTCAATTTATTGCTTTTCCATCCACCACAGTAATTTCATCATTCTTCAGACCATAGAGGGCGTTGAATTGATTCATCGTGAAACGCACGTAACTGAGGTTTGTGTCGGTGATATGCCTTAATCGTTCCAGGTTCGAGCAGGCCAGATGACGTGGGCTTAGACGCTTTTATGGCATCAATTGTTAGCTAGTGTCCATCCGGAAACCCCAGTATGAGCCGCACGGGATCTCCAGTTGTTGTTGGTAGCCTTGGATTTGAATCGCTTTGACTACCCTGTAACCAGTT
>JAYSLX010000072.1:0-8849 GCA_043725245.1 Geobacteraceae bacterium
CTCAGTTACCAGACTCCACATGAGGTTTTCACCCAAGCTCTACATGGTGCACTTGCAATTTGAATTCACCGCCTAAGGTCACGCCTGACTCTTCTAGCATAACAGCATTATTAGCAAAGACACAATCCGGTCGTCATGCTCTTGCAGAGTGCATCGCTGAAGCAATGGTAATCGCGAAAGAGTACGGCAATGTGAATCTTGAACAATTTTGTACAGGCGAATTGACTGGATGGCCACAGAAACTTGTTGACTCAAACTATCCGCACCACCGGGTAGTCAGGATGTATGCCTCTATAGGGCAACAAATAAACATGGATTATTTTGGTTGGGACGGTGATGCTTCAAGAGCACTCGAATACATTAAAGCCAATCCCACAGACTTTATTCCTACAAAGCTGCTCTTTAACTTCCCAATTTCAAAGGTAGAAGCAGATTTGCCCACTGACACGAAAGGTAAAATAGCTTCAATGTCAGGAAAGGCAAAGGACTTTTTCCCGCAAGCTGCCGGGAAAACACCAGATATTCCAGTTTATCTGTATTCTGAGCCAACCGTTTACCGAGATGTCATCAGCGCAACAAGGACACAGCTTACGAAACTACTCATCGAGCTACTGCCACAGGTGCATTCAGCGTAACAGATATCTGTATAAATTTCAGTGCGTTGTACAAGATAATGAAGGAGTAACAAAAAGATGAATGTGTTCATCAGTCATAGCCATAAAGACAAAGAGGTGGTGCGAAAGATAGCCGATGACCTCAAACATCAAAACTTGAGCGTATGGCTAGATGAAGACCTAGTAGCACCTGGTGAACCTTGGGCAGAAAAACTTAGCCACGCGGTTGCTCAAAGTGATGCAGTGATAGTAGTAGTGTCACGTAACACGGGTGCAAGCCAGTGGCAGACGTCAGAAATAGCGTTTGCAATTGCAGCTCAAAAGCGTGACGAATTAAAAAGGGTTATTCCAGTTCTAATAGACAGAGGTGCAGAAGTCCCCTTCTTTCTTAAGAACCTGCTGTATTCTGATTTGTCTGATGAGAAAGCATA
The DNA here is from genome assembly GCA_043725245.1 of Geobacteraceae bacterium. Taxonomy (GTDB): domain Bacteria; phylum Desulfobacterota; class Desulfuromonadia; order Geobacterales; family DSM-12255; genus Geoanaerobacter. The sequence continues at coordinate 1,046 of JAYSLX010000072.1, forward strand.
TAAACAGAACTTCCCTCAACTAATCAATGCACTCCAAAAACCTCAGTCTGTAACGCTTCGGGCAGACGAAATTGACAAACTCCGTATCGACAGCCTTAAGGCAGAGCGAACCCTACTTACACAAGAGAAAGAAGCACTTTCACGCAAAAATACCATGTGGACAACTTCTGTGCTCGGCGCATTGGCTAGTGTAATCGCCGCGACATCAACACTATTAGTTGGTTATTTGGGGAATCTTAATTGGGGTCATCGTACATTTGATTTTATAATTGGTGCGTTAGCAGGAGTTCTTGCGAGTCTCACAGCGGTTTTTGCTTCGCGTTTTCTCTACAAACGCTCTAGCCGGTCGGAGGGGAAAGATGACAAATAATGAGACAACCCCTATTAGGATCGAACGTGCTATGGAGCAACTTCGCCAAGAGCGTGAAGTGTTCGACCAACGTAAGCATCAAGAAGCTCGCTGGTTCGTGTTGCGATTGAGCATGGGATACTCATCCATTGTTTTGCTTTTTGCAGTAATTTTAGTTTGCTCACTTGTATTGTTCAATAATACCAATTTTCCGGAGTTCACAGTCAAATCCGCTGGAGCGGCTCTGTTTGCCGATGTAGTTGGCCTTCTTATAAGCGTCTGGAAAGTTGTACTAAAGCCGGATTTCATTACTAAGCTAGCACCAGAGACACAAGAGGAAATTCCTGATTAAGAATAAATTGATACACGACCTTTTTTACCAAAACTACCATGATAAAACGTTCAACCAAGCGCACGACCGGCCCAAAAAACAGGCCGGTCAGCTCTCAGCCGTTAATGGAGGAATTCCAGAAAGCGTCTTGCTGCTGGCAGGTTTTGTGCTCGCCCATGCGGCATGGAACGTGTCGGACCTACCCGCCGGGGATCTGTTGGTCCCTCTCGCAATCATTGAGCGAAATGGACAACGGCAATTGAAAAGGTTTGAGGCCGAAACCCAGGACGAAGCGATCAGTGAAGCCAAGGAAACCCTTCATAACATGAAGGGCACCGTTGATGCTCGGGCTTTTGCCAGGGAAGGTCTGCTCAACGAAGACGACGCCAAGGTTGACGTATTGAGCGTCACTTTCTGGGCAAAGGGCATGAAGGAAGAAGCCGCTTTTGTCCAGCAGTTCGAGCCGAATGGCCGAAGAGGCAAGTTTCGGCTGATTGGGAAGCCAATGGTCATCATCGGCGGGGTCGAACAGACCGGCAAAAAAGCTGCGGCAGTAATTGCTGCCGTTATGAAAGGCGTGTCACAGCACTCGAAGGTGCAGCCAATGTGGGCCGGATGGAAAAACTAACACGGTGCATAGCAACGGTTTCCACGTAGACGCGGATAAAGTCCCGCGCCTGTGAAACCGGCCGTTATATTCGAAGGGAGAAGAGCATGAAAGAATTCCCCGAATTTATGAAGCAATGCGCAAACCGCATCGGTAAGGAATCGCAATATACCGAGGGGATAGAAGGGTACGTTTTCAATGGCGCGGATGGAAGCCAGACAGCATTTTGGACCTGCTATCAAGACAGAAATTCAAAAGAACATACGCATGATTATGACGAGTACTTTGTGGTTGTCCACGGGCAATATACGGTCATTATCGACGGCAGAGAGGAACCAATGCGAGCTGGACAAGAATGCTATATCCCGAAAGGGACGCCGCATTCCGGAAAATCCATTGCCGGCACTCGCACTATCCACTGCTTTGGCGGTAAACGAGTATAGCTTAGGGGGCCAAGGATTGAGGCCTGCCTACCGTTTGCTTTTTGATTTATTTGGAGCTGAGCGTTTTGCCGATTTCGAGCTTACTGGTGACGTTGTTGTTTATCCAGGACTGGTCCCACCATTCTATCGGATTGACCGACTGCCCGGAGACTATTACTTCGTAATGAAGATGGTCCCCGGCGGCCATGCCGGTGGAGCCGCTATCGCCGATGATCTGTCCTTTTTTCACACTATCCCCGGTCTTGACGCCGATTCTGCTCAGGTGCCCGTAGAGTGTCTGCAGTCCCAGTCCGTGGTCGATGACAACACATTGGCCATAGAGGCCGCGGTCGCCGGCGTAGACGACTTTGCCGTGATTGGCAGCAGGGACCGGAGCGAGGGCCACCGAGGCCAGATCAAAACCGAGATGAGTCTGTTGATCGACCATTTCCCCTTGGTATAGATAGGTGCGGAACTGGGCAAAGCCCCCCAGAGGAGCGGCTTTGGGCATGCGCAAAAAATCTCCCTGCCAGAGCGGAGCCGGCGATGTCTGCCGACCGAAGTCATAGATCGCCTTACGGTCCTGCTGCCGCAGCTCGTTGTTGACCTTGAGGAATATCTCCAGGTTGGTTGGCGCCTGGGGGAACTGGTCCTTGAATTCGGCGGCAATCTTTTCGAGGAAGGAATCGGAAAGATTGATCCGGTCGGTTGGAAAGGTTTTGGCAATCAGGTGGTAGTTGATACTGACCAATCGCTCATTGCCGGCCCTATCGACCGCAGTCACTCTGGGCACGTACTGGTTCAGGTCCATGTCGTAGGGGAAGGGGAAAAGGCAGGCGTAAAAGCCCTCTTTCTGGCGATAGCCCGGGAAAAACTGGTTGCCGAACACGACCCCGGACTTTTCAACTTCTTTGGACACGGTGTAGACGACCAAGCCGGCACCGCCCCGGCTGATATTGTGGGTGGGGCTCAAGATGACCACCAGCGGCGGCTTGTTGTCAAGGGTGAAGGAAGAGGCGTGAGTGGTGGTTCTGTCGGCGCTGAAACGAACGGCGGAATCGGTCGCCTTAACCTGCAGTTTGAAGGGCCCCTCCTGCAGCCCGGCCTGCGCCAGGTTGAAGGTTTCCGCAGCCTGATGGCTAGCTGACGGATACTCTTTCACCAAGACATTCACCGTCTTCTCCCCTTGTATGGCGGAAACGGTCAGCTTTTTCATGATCGCCCCGTGGGCGTCCAGCTTCACGGACAGCTCCCGTCTAGCGGCAATCGGGCCGGTATCGGGGGTCAACACGACTGTTGGTGTGGGAGTCCAAAAATAATAGAAGCCGAGAACGGCAGCGACAACGATTAAGACAACGAACAAGAAGCTTCGCATGTTTATCCCTCGTAGGAGCTTGCAGATAGCGGCAGTTTTGTATTAAGATTGGCAGATATTAACAATATTCTTATAGTACAAAAAATACATTATGCAACCCACGAAATTCCATATCTGTTCAAAACTTTAAATTAGATGATAGCTTATTTAATGTTTTAGGCGTAACTTTAAATTACTGAATACGTAATTAAAGGTTGCAGCATGCGAAAAACTGATCTTAGCCCGGAGCGCCGGAAATTGCTCGTCCCCGTAGCGAGTCATTCGGGCGCATTTGCGCTCGTCCCGCCGCTTACGCCTCGTGTTGCACAACTCACAGGCTTGCAAGGTCTGCAAGGTGAAGTAAGCCGGGCTCATACGGCCCTAGCAAACCTTAAGACTCTGACGGAAGGGCTTCCCAATCCAGACCTTGTCACGCGGACAGCAGACCGACGCGAAGCCGTGCGGAGTAGTCAGATCGAGGGAACCAATTCCGGGATAAACGAGCTGTTGGCCTACGAGGCCACGGGGAGCGCCGAGGGGCTGCCGACGGATGTCCGGGTTACACTCAACTACGTTAAATCGTTAGAGTATGGGCTGCAACAGGTCAGAGAGCTTGGTATCACTGCGTTCACAGCTGATTTGGTCAAGGAACTCCATGCCCACCTCATGTCAGGCGTTGATTACACTTGGACGCCAGGTGAATTCAGAGACAAGCAAAACTGGATTGGTGGCCTCAAAATCGACCAGGCGCGGTTTGTTCCGCCGCCAGCTGACAAGGTGCCTGACTGCATGGATGATTTGATCTCGATGCTCCGGTATCTGCCCGCTGAGGAAGACCAGATCGAAATGCCGATCGTGGTCCGCATGGCAGTTGTTCATGCACAATTTGAGACGATCCATCCGTTTTTCGACGGCAATGGGAGGGTAGGGCGTATCCTCATGCCTCTGATGCTGGCTGCGGAAGGTTATCCGCCGGTATATCTGGCGGGCTATCTAAAAGATAATCAGCGGGAATATTACGATGCCCTGGCTGGGGTGCAACTCCAAGGGAAATGGGCAGAGTGGATCAAGTTTTTCGCTATTGGTGTCGATGCTGCGGTCCAGGAGTCGATTAGCACGGCGCTGGGGCTCGAAGCAATCCTTCGGAAGTGGAAAGATATTGTGGTGGGGCTTGGTCTGCGCCGCCAATCTGTTGTGTACAAGTTTCCCGAACTTATGCTCGGAACCCCGGTTTTGACAGCGCACAAAGCCAAGGATGCTCTTGGTATTTCCTTCCCGTCGGCCAGCGCGGCGTTGGCCCTGCTGGAAGAAAAAGGGATTTTGGTCCAGCGGGAAAAGCACCAACGGTACAGAACTTTTTATGCCAAGGACGTGGTTGAATTGCTGAACCGGCCGGCAGGAACAGCTTGATCAGGCTGAACGCCCGGTCAAACTCCATGCCGTTCGCACCATATCATTTTCAGAAGGAACTAACATGATTTTAGATGTACTTGAGAACGCACACCGTTATGGGGCACTGAACGCGGGATTTGCGAAGGGATTTGAGTTTCTCTCGCGTCCGGATCTGCAGGAACTGCCGGTGGGGAAATATGAGATAGACGGTGACCGCATCTATGCGATGGTGGCTAAGGAGCCTGGTCGCAAGAAAGAAGAGGCCTTGCTTGAAACTCACGAGAGATACATCGACATCCAATTTATCCTGGCCGGGACCGATACGATGGGCTGGAAGCCCAAGTCGTTGTGCAACCAGCCGACCAAGGAATACGATCAAAGTCGCGATATACAGTTCTTTGCGGACAAACCGGATGCCTGGCTCGCAACCGAAAGTGGGGCGTTTGCGATCTTCTTCCCGGAAGATGCACACATGCCATTGATCTCGTCGGGGCAGGTTCACAAAGTTGTGGTAAAGGTCGTTGTCCCAACGTAGAAAACCGTAGGGGGCAGCCCCCGACACTAGACAGTCTGACTAAAATCCATCAGACATAAAAAAGCCGCGAAGCCTTATTGTGTAAGGGTGCACGGTTTTTTACTTAGACGATCGGATGGCCTGCCAAGGCTGGCGGGATCGGGATTTATCAGCCAAAGACTTCCTGCAATACTTCACGAAGCGCCTGTTCGTCTTCCTCTGCAAGCTGCCCAAGCCTTTTTATCACAAGCCCTTGCTCAATGGTGGTAAAGATCGGTTTCATAACCGAGGACTTGATTAGACCCGCCTGCTCCCAATGAACCACCAAAGTGTCACCAAAGGGAGCCGGTTGCTTTACCTGGCTGGTGACTGCCATAAGAACAAGATCGGGGCGATTGAAATTGTAGTCGCGTGAACTGACCACGATGGCGGGGCGCTTCTTGCTGGTTGTCTGGTCGGTAAAGGGAAACGGTACGAGGACCACATCGCCGAAGCTATAATTGGTCATATTCCGCATCCTCGGGGTTGTCCCACACCTTCCGGAAAGCATCCTCGGAAAGCATTGCCGCTGCCCGCCTCAGCCGCCTGTCCTCGCCTGACTGCCTCAGAAAATCAATAAAGTCTTCCACCTCCAGCAGCCTTTCCGGAGGCAAGGACCTGATTTTTGAAATCAGGTTTTGCTCATGTTCTGTAAACCTCGCGGTATGCTTATGCTGCATGACTCTGCCTCACATGGTTTGGGTTGTAACCACATTGAATCGTTCGCGGTGCTCAGTCTGACTTCACGTGCCGAGAGTATATAATAATTTCCAACCTGTTGCAATGGACCCGGAAGAAGTCCATGGTTTTTTGCAACTGGTTTGCCTAGCCCGCCAGCTCTTCGGCAGTGGCCGCCATTTCTACATTGGACTGGACGTTGCCAGGCGATCGAGTTCGGCAATCAGCGCGTCGCCGTAATAGTAGCGCAGTTCGTTGCGGGTGCCGTGGTAGAGCGTTGTGCCGCGCTCGCGGCAAACCAGGGAGCCGTCGAGGACTTCGCTGGAGGGGCGTAGCAGGCCGCCGTCGATGGTGACCGGAAACAGGCTGCAAAGCGTCGGTTTGTGCTGGTGATAGTCGCGTCCGGTCGCCAGTCTGTGGGCGTGCAGGCGGCAGCCGCGACTGCTGCGGTTGAGAAAGACGCAGCCGCCATCGACCACTCGGGTGCGGGTGTAGCTCCCGCCCGGGAATTCGGCGTCGCTGACGCAGCTGTCATCGAACCAGTCGCGGCGGTCCACGCCGAGGTAGGGTTCGAGCTCCTCGGCGTGGTCGAGGAGGCGCTGGCGATTCTCGGTATCGACGCAGACGCCATAGGCGCAGCAGGCATCGGCGCAAGAGGGATCGGCAAAGTCGCAGCAGTAGGTCGCGGTGAAGATTGTGGCATCGACCTGGTCGATGAGGGGAACGCCGTGACGGTTGGGATAGCTGCGGCTCAAGGGGATGATTGTCTGTTGCGGGTGCGGGGCCATGGCTGCCTCTCGTTTTCAACTGTCTTTTTCATAGGGTTTCTCCTAAACCGCCACTAGCAGTTTTTTGAGAAAGCCAGCTCTTCCCTATTCAATCCGTACAGACGCACAATTATCCAGCGGTCTGCTTCGGTAGCGCATCCTGATCAGTCACTTGTATCCTGTCAATTTGCTCGCCATGGCGGACGACTAGGGCGGTTCCGGTCTGTGCTGCTACCTGGCGGGCACGCTTCGCGGCGCGGCGGATGGCCACGAATGAACTGGCCATGTCGCGGTCTTTTGCCTGTTCTATTGCGTTCTGGTTCATGGTTTTTCACTCCAATCCAAGAGTTGCGGTTCGTCTCCGGCGTTGTCGTAGATCGCCCAGGAATCCACCAGCTCCCGATACAGTATATCGAAGTTACAAGAACTCCCGGGCGAAGGTCGTCTTGCCCGCTCCATTGGGACCGGCAATGATGACAATTTACTTTTCGCTCATGCTTCGACCAACTTAGGTACGGCTATGGGCTAACATTCAGCACTCAGGAGAAGACGTGCCGAGAGTATATAGCATTTTCCAACCCGTTGCAATGAACCCGAAAGATACTTCGCCGCTTCCTCCCCCCTCACCATCCCCGCGCCTTTGCTTGCAGATGGTCCGAATCCTTATCGCTTCTGGCCACCCGCCAAATCTAAAGTCAAACTCTTGACGTAATCCTGTTCAAAAAGTTGGAAGTAGCTTGTCGCCATCCCTGGCAGGCTTCACCCCGGACTAGCTGGGCAACGGCAGCTGCTGTCGCCATTGACAGGTGGGGCCGGATAGTCATGACCAAAACTGCGCCCAGTGGCTGTTTGCACCGTTCCAAGGTCAATGGCACAGCGGTTGCACAATAGCCAATGCAAGTTGAAATGTGCTGTATTTACAGGGGAAAACATATGCCACAGCTAGCAGCGCCAGCGATTGACGGTGGCTCCTTACGCAAAAATTCCGATATTTATATGGCCGTGGCGCTGATCGGGGTGCTGGCGCTGATGATCATTCCGCTGCCGGCGTTCTTCCTCGACCTGTTTCTCGCCACCAACATCACCATCTCCCTGGCCATCATGCTGGTCGGGCTCTATACTACTCAGCCCCTCGACTTTTCGGTGTTCCCCTCGATTCTGCTGATTACCACTCTGTTCCGGCTTTCGCTCAACATTGCCTCTACCCGGCTGATCCTATTGCATGGCAACGAGGGGACCGACGCGGCCGGCACGGTGATCCGGGCCTTTGGCCAGTTCGTGGTGGGGGGGAACTATGTGGTCGGGGCGGTGATTTTCCTGATCCTGGTGGTGATCAACTTCGTGGTCATCA
>JAYSLX010000073.1:0-3403 GCA_043725245.1 Geobacteraceae bacterium
GATCGGCAAACCAGGGGTTGGAAAGACTACGCTTGCCTATGCTGCGGCCCGTCGAATAGGCCGCCCGGTCTACCTGTTTCAGGCAACCATGGACACACGCCCGGAAGACCTGATCGTAACGCCGGTGATTGGGCCGGATGGCAAGATCAAGTACTCCGCATCCTCGCTGGTGGTGGCCATGTTGAAGGGGGGTGTTCTGATCCTCGACGAGGGAAACCGAATGAGCGAAAAGGCATGGGCCTCCCTTGCGCCTCTTCTGGATGACCGTCGATACGTTGAGTCGATAATTACAGGACTCAGGATCCCGGCACACAAGGATTTTCGCTTTGTCGTCACCATGAACGAGGACTCCTCCACCTTCGACATCCCGGAATATATTCACTCCCGCCTCCAGCCTCAGATATTCATCGACTTTCCGGAGGCCGACGAAGAGCTTCAGATACTAAGGGAGAACCTTCCGTTTGCCGGAACCCGCATTCTCAAGTATGTGGTAGATTTTCTCCAGCGGGCACACTCTGCTGATGAGATGTATTCAGTACGAGATGGTATAAACATCGCGCGCTACGCCCTGAAGATGATGCACGCGACCGAGAAGCAGCCTGCTGAACTATTCCCTCTTGCCGTGGAGCGGATTCTCGGCGAGGAGGCGCTTCGTTACCTCCTTAAGGAATAATGGCGTGCCGCGGTACATAAACCGATAATTGCAGTTTGCTATACTATTTCAGGGACGACTAAACTGACCATGCCCCACCGCCTTCACCTCGAGCAGTTCGGCCCGATCCATGCCCTGCCGATCCTCCATTACCGGATGGAGTTTGCCCATCTTGTCCGCCAGGCAGTGGATCGTCTCAGCCCCGACTGCATAGCAATCGAGCTGCCGGCTACCCTGGAGGAGCAGTTTCTCCGGGGAGTCCGACGTCTGCCGCAGATCTCCGTACTCTGGTATGAACTTAAAGTGCCTGGAGCCGGCATTCAGACTGTCTATCTCCTGATCGAACCGGCAGACCCGCTGGTGGAAGCGGCACGGCTGGCTCTGGAGCAGGGAATTCCCCTGCACTTCGTAGATATAGATGTTGACCACTATCCTTCCCATTTTGAACGCCTTCCCGATTCGTATGCCGTACACCGCATTGGGCTTGCCCCATACTATCTTCAGTACTGCTGTTCCATTTCCGATGTACGCCCCTCCATGGCAGACCAGCGCCGCGAGCAGGGTATGACATGGCAACTGCAGCAACTGGCAGAAGTTTTTGGCCGGACACTTTTTATCTGCGGCATGGCCCACCTGGAGGGGATCAGGAAGGAATACTCACGGCCCCAGGCCTCCCCGTTGTCGCGCCTGCACCGAGAAGGGGTGAAGATTGCCAACCTCCATCCGGACTCCTGCCGGGAGATACTGGGGGAATTTCCGTTTGTTTCGGCTCTGTATGAAATGAGGCGCAGCGAGTTACCCCCTGTGAGGCCACTGGATGAGTCCCCCCTGCGCAAGCGGTTTAATGCCCTTGAGCTGATTGCCGGGGGAAAGCGCGAGTTGTCCGAGGACCAGGTATTGCGTCAGGCAATGGAACAGAGCGCCGGCAAGGTTGGTGCAGAGGGTGAGATGCCGGACCGGCAGCGGATACACCTTCATCTCTTCCAACAGGCGGCACGTCACTATCGGAAAGAGACCGGCGAATCAGTATGCCTCTGGCAGAAGCGGGCATTTTTTCGCTTCGCCCGGAATTATGCCGCACTTGAAGGGAGCCTCCTTCCCGATCTCTTCCAGCTCCTGGCCAGTGCAAGAGGATGCGTGGACGACAACTTCGCCTTTGCCTTCTGCAGGCTGGCTACCTTTTATCCCTGGCAGCGGGAGGAGGCGGATCTTCCAACCCTGCGCCTCACCCCTGAGGAGATCTTCGGTGGAAGCCGTCTTATCCGGTTCCGTCCACGGCAGCCAAGGCAGAGCAAGGGGCTCTCTCCGCTCCAGTTCCTCAAAAGAAAAAAGGAGAAGCGGCCTGACGAGTGGCTGGAAGGGTTCGATAACCCTTCGCTTTGTTCATACCCGCCAGAAGACCTGGCAATAGAGGATTACGGGAGCTTCCTTAAGAAGAAGGGTCAAAAACAGCTATCGGAGGAGCAGTGCCGGGTGGAACCGCTAACTTCGTCTCTTCTTGATGGGATCGATATGCGCGAAACCTTGCGGAACATTAATTCCGGTCGGATCTACGTCCGGGAGCAGCTGCGGGTGAAGGGGGGCTTAGGAAGCGTGGTGGTGATTTTCAACGAGGACCGTGGTGGTGAAAAGTTTCCGTACCTGATGACCTGGCTTGGGGAACATGATCAGGAGTCGGACATGGCCTTCTATTCGACTTCTCCCGTTGATAACGTAGTCGGGCCAGGCATCTGCCGCTGCGAGTACGGTGGCTTCCTCCTCGCCTACCCTCCCCGCCGGATGTACGATGTGTGGCATGACCCGGACTACGCCTTTGCCCGGGGCAAACACGAGATACTGCTGCTGGCAGCCCTCGACTACTCGCAGGAGTCGCATCTGCTCTACGCCGCCCCCAAGCCTCCGCGCTCCATTTTCAGGCAGCTGGCGGCCCGTATGGGGAAAAAAATCGTATATCTTCCGCTCGGCTCACTCTCGCCAGTAAAGCTGAAGCGACTTCGGGTTCTCCATATTCTCTACGGCCACGATAAACGGGAGATTGCGAAGGATTACATTTGGTGATATTGACTATGTGCAACATTGGTCTGCACTAAAACGTTACCTTGTTGCAATAGAATACCGCCACAATGAAGGAACTCATGAACCCCCTCGCTTGGTCTAATGCCAGCCCGGAACAAGGGACTACCAACATGCAGTCAATTCATCTGCTGTTGGCTCTGGCCACATGGCTGTTTGTTCTGTTTCTCGCATATCGTGAATGGCGCGCCCGCCGGCGCCTTGCCGTAGAGCTCTTGGATAGGATTCAGATGGAACAGGCACTCCAACGCCGTGGCCGTTACCTGAAAGCCTTGGCAGAGGTAAACCAGCTTCTTCTGACTCATCCTGGATACCGAGAGGCATACGAAGGGATTCTCAGGATGCTTGGTCTTGCAACCGGAGCGAGCCGGGTATACATCTTCGAGAACTATGAAGGAGAAGGCGGAGAGCTCATCACAAGCAAGCGCGCTGAATGGTGTTCTCCTGGTGTAGCCCACCAGATAGACAATCATCGGCTGCAGGGGATGCCCTTTGCTAAATCGCCATGCAGACGCTGGCTCCCTCTACTGGAGCAGGGACGACTTGTAATGGGGCGGGTCTCCGAACTTACGCCTGAAGAACGGGAACTGCTTGAGCCCCTGGGAATCCGCAGTATCCTGATTTTGCCGATGCATCTAAACGGAGACTTCTTCGGCTTTATCGGGTTCGACCAGTGTG
>JAYSLX010000074.1:0-6290 GCA_043725245.1 Geobacteraceae bacterium
ACTGTTCCTATGATGGTAGTTAGAGCTCTCATGACATCCTCCTTTTTATTCACCTTGTCGGTGCCTGCTTTTGTTTTTATACATTGCACCCGCCGTGCCGACATGTGATAGTTTTAAGAAATATTTCTTAACTTACTGAATAACAACATGTTCTAATACTAATAAGCAAATTGGAAGGAATTTCATGGAGGACTATCATAAGGGTAGGTGTATTGAACCATCATACACAGAGCTTGTGGATTATCCGCTCAAATCGGCTTCTAGAGCGGATTTAGCTCCATTTGACGGATAAAGTGTCCCTGTCGGCCAGATGTATAAAGAATTATTCTATTCCAAAACCTCGGTTAAGGAAGTAATTGATAGGGGTTTCGGGAGGCAAGACTTTCTGTTGACCCGCGATGTTCGTGCCATAGCCTCACATCCTGAAGCATGAAACTATAATAGTGCATTCCACTTGGCTCAAAGCCAGCTTACAGCAAGAGGCGGTTAGCAACGGGGTATGTCCGGATAAGTCGGGGCGGGCTCTTGGGAGGGCAATCAACAAGTAGCCCCAACATAATTGTATTGGAGCTATACAGGCAACTTGTGAGGATGACTAATAGTCGCAGGAAAAAGTATACATTACATTTCAGACATGCTAAAATTAATTAAAGTAGGAAGTGAATGAAAATTCATTTCCTTCCTTTCCTTGTTATGCCCCAGTGACCCTTCCGTCACTTGGGGTTTTTTTTGGTATTACCGAGCTTTATTTGGAAGAATCCCTCATGTAAAGCTCATAATACCCGAGCATTGGTCATTATGCCGGCTTAAAATTGAGCCGCCAAGTGGAATTAACCAGCACCTTTTAATTTTGGCGGCCTGGATAGAAGGGGTATCCTTTTTGACATTACAAATAAAGATTTTAAAATGGTAAAAGAAACTGAATCTTTCGGAAGATTCACGACAAGCGATCGGTCAACCTTCAACTCGTCCTTGGGCATATCCTTCAGACTGACAACCTGACCCGACCTATTACTGATCTTGAATACTCAGCTGTGTACAAATCAAACCCAACCAACACGATAACCGTGACATCTCAAGATGCCACACAAAAAGCATTAAATATAACATCTCGATTTGACAGCAGATATCAGCATGGGAACAATGCTCCATACAGATGGCATATTACATGCTCAATCATTACAAACCTCCCTGGGAGGAAGTACGTCCAAGGAACAATTACTCATAAGGGTTGCTATATGAAAACTAACGGATTCCCCAAAAAGCAGGGTCTGTATGATCCCCAGTTTGAGCATGACGCCTGCGGCGTCGGCTTTGTGGCCAACATCAAGGGGGAAAAATCCCATGAGATCGTAAAGCAGGCAATAACCGTACTGGCCAACCTTGATCACCGCGGCGCTGTCGGTAGCGAACCGAATACCGGCGACGGAGCCGGTATTCTCATACAGATGCCGGATAAGTTCCTTCGCAGTGCCTGTGCCCCGCTCGGGTTTGAACTCCCTGAAGCTGGATATTACGGCGTAGCCATGCTCTTTACCTCGCCGGAACCCACGGAGCGTAGCAGCGCAAGACATGTATTCCACAGGATCATAACCGAAGAGGGGCTGGAGGTCATCGGCTGGCGAGAGGTACCGACTGACAACTCCTCTCTCGGAGATACCGCCAAGGCAGGTGAGCCACGGGTTCGGCAACTGTTCTTCAAGCGGGATGAGTCCTATGCCGACGAGGAGGCTTTCAACCGCAAGCTCTACATCGTGAACCAGCGCGCCATCCATGAGATCCGTGATGGGGGAGTTGATCCATTCTGGTATGTGTCCAGCATTTCAACCCGTACGATAATCTACAAAGGGATGTTGATGCCGACGCAGCTGGAGCGCTATTATCCCGACCTGCGCGACACTGAGATGGAAACCGCCCTCGCACTTGTGCATTCCCGCTTCTCCACCAACACCTTCCCGAGCTGGGACCGGGCCCACCCCTACCATTTCGTTGCCCATAACGGCGAAATCAACACCCTGCGTGGCAATGTAAACTGGATGCATGCCCGACAGTCGCTCTTTGTCAGCGAAATGTTCGGCGAAGACATCAAGAAAGTGTTGCCGGTCATCAATACCAACGGATCCGACTCCGGAATGTTCGACAACTGCCTCGAACTGCTGGTCATGTCCGGTCGTTCCCTACCGCACGCGGTCATGATGATGGTGCCTGAGCCATGGGAAAACCATAAGGGGATGAGCAGGGAAAAACGCTCATTTTATGAGTACCACGCCTGCCTTATGGAGCCGTGGGACGGTCCGGCGGCGCTGGCCTTTACTGATGGCCGCTGTATCGGCGCTGTCCTGGACAGAAACGGCCTGCGTCCGTGCCGGTATTACCTGACAGACGACGGTCTGGTCATCATGGCCTCTGAGGCCGGCGTGCTCCAGGTACCACCTGAAAAGGTACTGCAGAAAGGGCGCTTGCAGCCGGGCAAAATGTTTCTGGTGGATACGGAACAGGGTCGGATCATAACGGATGAAGAGATCAAGAAGGAACTCGCCTTTGCCAGGCCATACGGCGACTGGGTGAAAGTGAACCATCTGCGGCTGGATGAACTGCCGGAAGCGCCACTGAAGCGCAAGTCCAACCATTCACCGCTGCTGCAACGGCAAAAGGCGTTTGGCTATACCTACGAGGATCAGCAGGTCATTCTGGGACCAATGGCCACCGACGGCATACAACCGCTGGGATCAATGGGTACCGATACGCCGCTGGCAGTTCTGTCAGAAAAGCCACAGCTTCTCTACAACTATTTCAAGCAGCTCTTTGCCCAGGTCACCAACCCCCCCATCGACCCCATTCGCGAGGAGATTGTTACCTCGACTGTGGTCAGGATCGGCTCAGAATCCAACCTGTTGAAACCAACTGCATCAAGCGCCCGCGTGATCAGGCTGGAGCATCCGATCCTCACCAATGAAGAGTTTGCAAAGCTGCGTCATCTCAACCAGCCAGGGTTCAAGACAACCACCCTGAATCTTCTCTTCAAGGCCGCTGACGGTGCTGAAGGGATGGAAAACGCTCTGGAAAGCATGTTCAGTACCGCGATCAGGTTCATCGAGTCCGGCACAACCGTGCTGATCCTGTCAGACCGGGGAGTAAACGAAGAGTACGCAGCAATTCCGGCCCTTCTGGCCGTTGCCGGCCTGCATCACCACCTGATCCGCACCGCCACCAGAACCCGTGTCTCTCTGGTACTTGAATCAGGGGAACCCCGCGAGGTGCACCACTTTGCTGTGCTGTTGGGATACGGCATTACTGCCATCAACCCTTACCTGGCCTTTGAGTCGATTGACGACATGATCAAGCAGGGAATGCTCCCCGGCATCGACTATAAGAAGGGTGTAAAAAACTTCGTCAAGGCTTCCATCAAGGGGATTGTCAAAACCATGGCCAAGATGGGGATATCCACCATGCAGAGCTACCGCGGCGCCCAGGTCTGCGAAGCGGTCGGCCTGCATCAGTCGGTCATCGACAGGTATTTCACCTGGACACCCTCCCGTATTGGCGGCATTGATTTGAACGGCATCGCCAAAGAGCAGCTGGCAATGCACCGCAATGCCTATCCTCAGCGAATTGCTGCCGAACCGACTCTGGATCCGGGAGGGCAGTACCAGTGGCGCAAGGAAGGAGAAGAACATCTCTTCAACCCCCTGTCCATCCAGGCGCTGCAAAAGGCAACCCGTACCAATGACTATAACGAGTTCAAGCTGTTTTCATCGCTGATCGATGATCAGAACAAACGAATGTACACGCTGCGCGGCCTGCTGGACTTCAATGCTTTAACTCGTGTTCCGGTTCCGATTGAAGAGGTTGAACCGGTCGAAGAGATAATGAAGCGTTTCAAGACAGGCGCCATGTCCTATGGCTCCATCAGCCAGGAGGCGCACGAAGCCCTGGCCATAGCTATGAACAGGATCGGCGGCCGCTCCAACACCGGTGAAGGGGGAGAAGACCCCGCCCGTTTCACCTGGACCAACGAGAATGGAGATTCCAAGAACAGCGCCATCAAGCAGGTTGCTTCCGGTCGTTTCGGTGTTACCAGCAACTACCTCACCAATGCCTCGGAACTGCAGATCAAGATGGCCCAGGGAGCCAAGCCGGGAGAAGGGGGAGAACTTCCGGGCCACAAGGTGTATCCATGGATCGCCAGGACCCGTCACACCACACCCGGTGTCGGCCTGGTATCGCCTCCTCCGCACCATGACATCTACTCCATCGAGGACCTGGCGGAACTGATCCACGACCTTAAAAACGCCAACCGCCGTGCCCGGATCAGCGTCAAGCTGGTATCCGAGGTCGGGGTCGGCACAATTGCCGCCGGAGTTGCCAAGGCCCATGCCGACGTTGTCCTGATCAGCGGCTATGACGGCGGCACCGGAGCATCACCACTCTCCAGTATCAGGCATGCCGGTCTCCCCTGGGAGCTTGGTCTGGCTGAAACCCACCAGACCCTGGTCCTGAACGACCTGCGCAGCAGGATCATCGTCGAGGTCGATGGCCAGCTCAAGACCGGTCGGGATGTTGCCATTGCCGCCCTGCTTGGGGCCGAAGAGTTCGGTTTCGCCACTGCGCCGCTGGTAACCCTGGGGTGCGTCATGATGCGGGTCTGTCACAGCAATACCTGCCCCACCGGCGTGGCTACCCAGGATCCTGCACTCAGAGCCAAGTTTGCCGGCAAGCCGGAGTACGTGGTTAACTTCATGCGTTTCGTGGCCCAGGAGGTCAGGGAGATCATGGCGGAACTCGGCTTCCGCACCTTCAACGACATGGTTGGACGTGCCAACAGGCTGGAGCCTAAGAAGACCATTCCACACTGGAAAGCCGAGGGGCTTGATTTCAGCAATATCCTGCATCAACCGGAGATGGGACTCAAAGGGAGCCGTTACTGTACCGAATCCCAGGACCATGGCCTGGAAAAATCAATTGATATGACCAGGCTCCTGGAGATATGCAAACCAGCCATCGAGAACGGGGAAAAGGTCTCCGCAGAGCTCCCTATCACCAATATCGACCGGGTTGTCGGCACCATTGTCGGAAATGAAATCACCCGTTCTCATGGCCCCGAAGGGCTACCCGAAAACACGGTCAGACTCCGCTTCAACGGCTCGGCCGGCCAGAGTTTCGGCGCATTTATTCCTAAAGGGATGACCCTGGAACTTTGCGGTGATGCCAATGACTACCTTGGCAAAGGGTTGAGCGGCGGCACCATCATCCTGCATCCTCCAGCCGGGTCTAAATTCAAGGCGGAAGACAACATCATTGCCGGCAACGTCGCTTTCTATGGTGCAACCAGCGGTAGCGCCTATATCCGCGGCATAGCAGGAGAACGCTTCTGTGTCCGCAATTCCGGCATGAATGCTGTAGTTGAAGGAGTCGGCGACCATGGTTGCGAGTATATGACCGGCGGAACTGTGGTTATTCTGGGAGCAACCGGACGGAACTTTGCCGCCGGCATGAGTGGCGGAATCGCTTATGTACTTGACGACCTTGAGGAGTTCAAAGACAGCTGCAACACCCAGATGGTCGCTCTTGAACCTTTGGACGACAAAGACCTTGAAACGCTCAAGGCAATGATAGAGAAACATGCCGAATTTACCGGCAGCGCCAGGGCGACTATTATCCTGCTCAACTGGCGGACCTATGCACACAAATTCGTCAAGGTCATGCCAACCGATTACAAACGGGTTTTGCAGGCACTGGAACGGGCGAAAGCATCGGGTCTCAGCGGTGATGACGCGTTGGCTGCCGCTTTTGAGGAAAATTCACATTGCGGGCATGATTGATGAGCCGCAGGGCTTACAACATACTCCCCTACAATTTTTGGAACATCTGATAGGACACGATTATGGGAAAACCAACCGGATTTATGGAATATAACCGCGAACTCCCGACAGACCGGGAGCCGCTGGAACGCCTCAAAGACTGGAATGAGTTCCATCTGCACATGCCTGAAGAAAAGCTCCGCAGTCAGGGCGCCCGCTGCATGGACTGCGGAGTACCGTTCTGTCACACCGGACTGCTGGTGAGCGGAATGGCCTGCGGCTGTCCGATCAACAACCTTATCCCTGAATGGAACGACCTGATCTACCGGGGACTCTGGCGTCAGGCACTGGATCGTCTGCACCGGACCAACAACTTCCCGGAGTTCACCGGCAGAGTCTGCCCCGCACCATGCGAAGGGTCATGCACACTTGGCATCAACGACCCTCCGGTAACCATCAAGAATATCGAAGTCAGCATTGTCGAACGCG
>JAYSLX010000075.1:0-10472 GCA_043725245.1 Geobacteraceae bacterium
ACTGTTCCTATGATGGTAGTTAGAGCTCTCATGACATCCTCCTTTTTATTCACCTTGTCGGTGCCTGCTTTTGTTTTTATACATTGCACCCGCCGTGCCAGCATGTGATAGTTTTAAGAAGCATTTCTTAACTTACCGAATAACAACATGTTCTAATACTAATAAGCAAGTTGGAAGGAATTGCATGGAGAGCTGTCGTGAGAGTAGATGTGTTAAATTATTATACAGGGAAATAGTGGACAAACTGCTTGAACTGCCTTCTGAAGCGGTTTTAACTCAATCTTATAGATAAAATATACTCGTCGCTCAGATGTATAAATAAATATTCTATGCTTATGACTGTTCAAGTCATCCAAGTATTGAGATTTGGATGCGGGTATGTTTGACGCATAAACTGCTCTTAATCCATGCTGAAACTGTCGTCCGGCTTAATAGGTGCCCTTTTTTAGGTGGATGAGCAGAGTTCACGGTATCTGCCAGGTGAAATAAACGGCCAAAGTTGCGGCCAGGGGGAGGTACAGGAGTATGCTCTTCCAGTTGAAGGCAACCCGCAGGTCCTGACGGGACGGGAGGGCGTTGTAGAGAATAATGAACAGCAATGCATAGAGGAGAAGCGTCGTAGAAAGTGATGGGGCATGCCAGTTGAACCAGTTAATCGCGATCCAGTACGCCATAGCCACCAACCCCAATGGGGCCAGAGCAACCGGAATTGCGTTGAACGCTGTGATCCGTTTAAAGCTGACGCTTCCCAGCTTCCAGAAATTGCCTGCTCTTCGTGGTATCAGGGTCATCCCGGTTGGCTGTGCCCGAAACAACAGGCCGATAAGAAGGTGGGCGAGTTCGTGCAGAATAACGCCGGTCAGATTCCAGAGCGACAACAAGAAAACTCCTGATGAACTCGCTCGGCGATCAAAGGCGACCAGGGCAATGAACAGTACGATGCCGCAGAGATGCCATCCGGGATGCTGCGCCATCGCAGTTGGGACCGGTATCAGCATTCTCATTTCGATTGCTGTCCGTCGAGGAGATTTTTCACTGCCTGGCTCGACGTTTTGTTCAGCATGTTACGGGGCATGCTGTCCATCTCCTCTCCGTTCTGGGGTGTTGTGCCTTCTTTGCTTTCACCTCGAACTGAGGTGGTTGGGGTTCATGAGACAGCCTGAAGGGTGGAATAAGCAAAAATCTCAAGTTATTCTGGTTGCCAGCTCAGGCGGTCGGGTTCAGTTTTATGAGTCCTTGGGAATTAACCTCATTCGGTGTCTGTTTGTCAAGTGATGTATGTGGTCGATTCTCGTTGTACAGCCACAGACAGGAAAGCCACCTGAAATTAAGCAGATATGCTATAAATATGTTGGTAGGGGAGTGAAAAAAATTACTTCCTTCCTTTCCTTGCCCCGATGCTTCCCTTCGTAATCGGTGGCTTTTTTGTGTATACCCTACCATTTCGTTAGTGGTATAATTTAAACAAAAGAGAAGTTTAGAGAGAAAGGAGGTAATGGTTATGTCAGTGTTCGGATGGGAAATTTACGCATTGGCTCTCCTGACAATTCTTGTCTTAGCTGTTCTAGGCTTGAGTTTATGGTTTGGACCTAAAATGACTCATGGAGGTCATGTTGATGCCAGAGCAGGAGATGAAGGGGATGATTAAGAGGTCTTCCAACTTTGATTGCAAACAGAAAAGCCGCTCTTAATTCTTGAGGCGGTTGTTTATGTACTGTAATGAGCGCTGTGTGTGCGCTGTAAAACAAAAGGGGCTAGCCTTGTGGCTAACCCCTTGATTTTATGGTGGGCGCTGCGGGTTTCGAACCTGCGACCCCTGCCGTGTGAAGGCAGTGCTCTCCCGCTGAGCTAAGCGCCCTTAGTTGCATCTTGAATAGCAAAACTCATCCTGTCTGTCAAGCTAGTATTGTTGGGTCTCCTGAAGGCAAGCCACGCGGGAGGCCGCTTCAGGCCTAATTCGCCTTGACCTTGATACTCTCAGCTGATATATTCCTGATCATCAATTATTGTAAATATGCTGGGTCAAAGCGCCTGAACATTATGCTCCATTTGTTGAGTATCGGAAATACCGTTTAAGAGTTTATTGAGAGTTAAATGATGCTGGAACGTGGAATGATTCAGGTTTACACCGGCAACGGCAAAGGGAAAACTACCGCTGCGCTGGGCTTGGCACTGCGGGCTGCAGGCCGCAAATTCCGGGTCTGCATGGTGCAGTTAATGAAGGGGGGAGGGCCTTACGGAGAGCATCTGGCAGCTGAGTCTCTTGCCCCCTATCTCACTATTATTCCCTTTGGCCGAGAAGGGTGGGTTAATCGGGGGAATCCTGACCCAGAAGACAGACTCATCGCGATAAAAGCTCTGAATTATGGAGCAGAAGCCTTACGAGGCGGCAATTACGACATGGTTATTCTGGACGAGGTCAATGGGGCAATTTCCTTTGGGCTGCTGACGGTTGAAGAGCTTCTTGATGTGATACATTCCAAGCCTGAAAATGTTGAACTGGTTCTGACCGGTCGAAATGCTGATCAACGGATTATTGACATAGCCGACCTTGTGACAGAGATGCGAGAGATCAAGCATTACTACAAAGATGGTGTTCCGGCCAGAATCGGGATTGAGAAATAACTCATTCAATTATTTTTTTATTATAAATATGGATTGTCAAAAGGAGTTGCATTATGGCTGAAAGAACCTTGCGTGTGCTGGTTGGAAAACCTGGTTTGGATGGTCACGATAGGGGTGCGAAGATCATTGCTCGCGCCTTCAGGGATGCCGGATTTGAGGTTATTTACACAGGCCTGCATCAGACGCCAGAACAGATCGTTTCTGCGGCGATACAGGAAGATGTTGACTGTGTCGGGCTCTCTATTCTTTCCGGTGCCCACAACACTCTCCTGCCAAGGGTCTGCCAGCTTTTCAAAGAGAAAAACGCTGAAGACATAATCGTCTTTGGCGGTGGTGTTATTCCAGAGGACGACATCCTCGGTCTTAAGGATGCAGGGCTTAGGGAGGTCTTTACGCCTGGCACCTCCACGGAAGATATTGTCAAGTGGGTCAAGGATAACGTCCACCCGCGTGCTTGAGAAACTGCACGATAGTTGGTCGGATAAATGATGGTTGATTTAAGGCGAGGTGAGATGCCTCGCCTTTGCCGTGCCGAGGCATCGTAACGGCTCCCTATTTGAGCTTTGCATTTATAAGGAAGGGTGTTTTGTAATGTCACTGGCTGAGAGGGTTCTACAAGGGGACACACGGTCGGCTGCACGCCTGATGCGTGATATCGACGATGGATTTTCCTCTGCTCGCGATGAATTGAAGATACTCTATCCACATACCGGTAACTCATATCTGATCGGCATTACTGGTCCCCCAGGTGCCGGAAAGTCGACACTAGTCGATCAGATTACCGCAACATACCGTAGCCGAGGTAAGCGAGTAGGGATTGTGGCAATCGACCCGACAAGCCCATTTACCGGAGGGGCGATTCTTGGCGATCGGATACGTATGAACCGCCATGCCGACGACGAGGGGGTCTTCATTCGCAGTCTTGCCACTCGCGGCTATCTGGGTGGGGTATCAAGATCCACCGGCGATGTCGTATCGGTCATGGATGCCATGGGCATGGATGTGGTGATTATCGAAACCGTTGGGGTAGGGCAGGACGAGGTGGATATCGTCAGGATGGCCCATACGACGTCAGTGGTCATGGTTCCCGGCATGGGAGATGACATCCAGGCAATCAAGGCGGGTATCCTTGAGATAGGCGATGTCTTTGTGGTAAACAAGGCTGATCGGGCAGATTCGGACAGGACCGTGCGTGAACTTTCCACTATGCTGGAGATGAACGTTCAGCGGGATGGAGCGTGGCGACCGAAGGTGTTGAAGACCGAGGCCAACAGGGGTACCGGTATTGAAGAGTTGGTAAATGAATTTGAAGCGCATCGGGCGCACTTGTTTGGAACTTCGGCAATTGAACGTTTTCTGTCGGAAAAATACGCGCGGACCTTTATGGAGATGCTTAAGGACCGTCTTTTTGAAGAGGTATTTATCCCCATGCAGTCGGATGGAAGGTTCAAGTCAATAGTAGAGGATTTGGTGGCGCGCCGTTCCGACCCTTATACCCTGGTTGAGTCGCTTATTGCTGAACGCTCAGCAGCACCGAAACACTAAGGTGCAGTATTTTACTCTATTGCCACAACTTTCTGTATTGCCGGGCTACCATTAAATGAGGCTTTTCGTAAATCTCCTTGCATTGCTGCTTGCTTTCTGGATAGTGGTTTATGAGCCTTCAACCGTTTCTGAGCCTGGGGCCAGTCCACTGGATCCTGCAAAAGAGGATCTTGCCCGTATTGTTTACCCGAGTCTCGAGAAGATCGAATGGCGCTCCCATTTTGTGAGGCCGAATGATACACTTGAAACGCTTTTTGGAAAGGATTGGCCGTTGGTGGCTCGATTCAACCGCATCGACAGGAGGCACGTCTATCCCGGTATTACCATAAAGGTTCCGGTACGGATGGATGACATCAGGGATTACACCCCTCTGCCACGCACATACGAACCTGCGAAGCGACATGAAAAGTATATTCTGATCAGTCTCACCGAGCAGTGGATTGGAGCTTATGAGTACGGTAAGCTTGCCTTTTCTATGCCTGCAGCCACCGGAAGCAGCGGTCATGAGACACCCACCGGAATCTTCAGTGTTGATGCGCGTCACCGCAGCCACACTTCCTCACTATACAAGACTGAAGACCAGACCGATCAGTACCCAATGGACAACGCAATGCGCTTCCATGTAGGGGATGATAACGTATCCTATTGGATGCATGCCCGTGATCTTCCCGGCAAACCTGCCTCTCATGGCTGCGTTGGATTATTTGACGAGTCTATGCAAAAACGGATGTACGGACATCCTGCTAATCCCTTGCTGTTGAACTCAAGAAAACTTTATGACTGGGCAGTTGGTGAAGACATTTACGAGGATGATACTGGTGATTTGGATGAGCTGGAGGATGGCCCGGTGGTGGAGATTGTTGGAGTGAACCCGGAGATTCTTACCAGATGATAACAGGCGCCGTAAGAGTTGCGGCATGACAGAGGAGAGATAAATGGGAACATTACTTAGATTGTTTTTGTTGTGCATATGCTTCATTGCGGCACTTTCCGCGGAATCAACGTTTGCGTCTTCCGTTGTGGAAAAGCCTGAAGCCGCTCTGCGCAAGGCATTCCCTGATTTAGCCGTCGACAGTATCAGGGAGACTGATGCTTCATGTCTGTATGAGGTGCTCTCCGGACAGAATGTATTTTATTTTTTACCGGAGAAGGATTACCTCTTTGTCGGAGAGTTATACAACAAGGAACGCCAGAGCCTGACAGCGACACGCAAACGGGAACTTGCCTCAAAAATGGTCAAGTCCCTACCGCTCGAAAAGGCAGTTAAAATAGGTAATGGGAAACATACGGTAATCGAATTTACCGATCCTGATTGTCCCTACTGTAGAAAGGCGTCTGACTTGCTGAGAAAGCGCCAGGATGTTACGCGTTATGTATTCTTTGCTCCATTTGCACACCCTGCAGCAATTACCAAGATTCATCATATCCTGAACTCAAAGAACAAGGCAGCCGCTTATGAGGAGATGATGAAGGGCGGAAACCCTCCTCCTGGGGCAGTTTACAGCGAGGAAATAAAATCTCTTGCCCAGGAGCACATTGCGCTAGCCCGCAAAGCTGGCGTGCAGGGAACTCCAACATTCTTCATAAACGGTCAGGAGGTGGTGGGTGCTGACGAGAAGAAGATTGAGGAGTTGCTGAAACCCGCGAAGTAAATCTTTGAAGGCACTGAATTAAAAGGCCCCGTCAGAAGTGTGAAAACTTCATCGGGGCCTTTTGTATTGGATGTATTGTGGTGTTACGGGTAGATGATGATTGTTGTGGCCGCCTCGCCCTCGGCAAGGCATATCGCAAAGTGCAGGGCAGTGAAGCCTGCGGGGATTTCAATGCCGCCGGTGCTGTCAAGGATCTCGGGAGGCATTATGTCGAGATTTTTTCCAAGTTGGACTGATTTCGCTACAATGTTGCCACAGATAACATTTATGAATTCCATAACCGTATCATCCAGCAGCTCTTGAGGTTCATGCGATACAATTTCCTGACCGAGGATTGCCTTGGCTATCTGTCTCTGGACTTCCGCGGAAGCTGAAATGACGTATCGGCAACGTATGTCGCCGATAAAATCCATTGCCGCGGCGATATGGACCTGTTCAAGTCGATTGACTACCTGGCAGGGAACAGGCCTGAAGGTAAGTCGAGCCACACGTGTGAACATCTTGTACGTCATGTCGGCCATCATCTCCCAGAGTTCTGAATTGCTGACCCCTGCGGGAAGTACGACATGATCGGTGGAGTATGGCGACTGATCGGCCTTGAATTCGTCCAGATATCTCTTCAGGTTGTTATCGGTAAGTCCTCCAACCTTTACGAGTGCATCTCCAATGTAAATATGGGATTCAGACTGTTTTGTAAGTGCCTGTTGCAGCTGCTCCGGGGAAAGGAGTCTCATCTTTACGGCCATGTCGCCGAACCGCAGGTCTTCGGACCTTTGCGCAATGTTGATCTTTTCTATGTCGGCTTCACTCAGAAAACCCAATTCAGTGACGATCTCGCCAATGCTCTTATTGACTGATTCCTGCAGCACAATGGCTTTTAGCAGGGTATCGCGTGAGATAATCCCACGCTCTACAAGAAATTGTCCAAAAAACTTAACAGCCATGAAGATTCTCCTTGTGCCCTGTAAGTGGTCGTTGATCAGTGAATATCAGAGCTCTCCAAGGATCTTCAGGACATTCTCGGTCTCGAATGGTTTGGATATGACATTTTTCGCTCCGAGCTTGATAGCTTCGTTGAACTTGTCTCCAACTCCACCCAAGGACGTTATCATCACCACATTAACATTTTTGTCCAGTGTCATGAGCGTGCGCAACGCGGTAAGGCCATCCATGCCAGGCATGTTCATGTCCATGCATATGATATCCGGATGCATAGTCTGAAACAATTTGATGGCTTCAAGCCCATTCTTGCCATGACCTACAACCTCGAAATCACCGCTTTCAACCAAAATTTTCTCCAGAAGTCGGGCCACTGAAATGCTGTCATCCACAAGCAGGATCTTTTTCATAGGTAAATCTCCTCAGGCTGGTGTTAGGTAATAGTTTTTTTATCGGCTTAAAGACTCTTTCCTTGAATCTATTATGCTCATTACAGAAGCAAGAAGATAATAGCTATGATTACCGCATTTATTCCTCCCAAAGTTATATACTCCTTGGTTCTATCTTTTTGCCGAACTTCATTTACGGGAGAATAAGACTGACCCCAAAAAATGTATTCCGCATCGTCTGAAGGTGGTTGATCTGTTGCCGATGAAACCGGAGACCTATCTTTTGCCTGAGTTGCAGGCTTTTTAGATATGCGAATGGAGTCTGGTATGTCCGGGTCGAGAGGTGTTTGCACGGATTCCCGAATTTTAGGCTCTTTTATCTTATCGGGAGGCCTATTGACTTTTGCCAGAGGTGTCGCAAGCGTATTGGGAATATCGACCTTTACCCTGGCGATTTTTTCTTTTTCGCGATTGCCGACCTTGTCTATGCTCCAGTAGTGAATCTGATATTCACCAGATGACATTATACTGAATGGCTCAGAACCCTTGCGCTCGCTGCTGCCGCTAATCCGATACTCGCTTGAAGCGACACCTGATAAGGGATCATTTGCTGAAAGGGAGATGACCGTGTTGTCGTTAATAATAACGTTATCCTGCTCGGTCTTCTTTGGCTCTCCGATGATAAGGTGGGTTGTTGGAGGGGTTCGATCGATTATGAGTTTTGAAAATCGTGCGGGCTCAAGATTATCCAGTTTATCCAGGCTGCGGAACTCGATTAGATGAGTTCCTTCAGCTGAAACGGAGAAGCTCTGGTAAGGCGTCCATTGACCTTCATCAAGTTTGTACTCAGTGGATTTTATACCGGCTCCTCTGTCCAACACCGAAAGGGTTACCTTGAAAGGTTCGGCAGAGTAAACTGTCGCACCAGATTCGTACTGTTTTCCGTCAATGCTGATGGCCGTGGTTGGAGGTATGGTGTATACATTCACCTTAATCACGTGGGAGGGTTCGACGTTGCCAGACCTGTCTAAACTGCGGAATTCGATGGTATGGCTTCTGTCTTCCTGAATTGTAAAGGGAGAATACGGGAGCCATTCCCCCTGATCGAAGCGATATTCGGTACGTTCGATCCCGGATTGCGAGTCATTGGCGCTAAGAGTAAAAAACGTGCTGTCCGAAACCAGAGGAATCCCATTGGATGATGTCAGTTGTGGTGAGCCAATGGAGATTTTTGTGACAGGTGCGGTCTTGTCAACGACTACAGCAACAGCTTTAGTTTGCTCTTGGTTGTTTACATTGTCCTGGCTTCTAAAATAAACCTGGTGGATCCCGTGATCATTTACTGTAAAAGGTTTTGTATATGGCTGCCAGCGGTCCTGGTCGATGCGGTATTCGGTTGAGTACACTCCTGATAGCATGTCAATGGCTATAAGAGAGATTACCGCAGGCTTATTTATGAAGATTGTATTGGAGGAATTTGGTGTTTGCCCTTCATTGAAAGTGAGAGTTGTTATCGGAGGAGTCGAATCAGTAACCACATTTGCAGAGCGGATGGACTCCATGTTGCCTATATTGTCTATTGCCCTGAACTCAAAACGATGTTCGCCTTCATCGGCAACCCTTAATTGTTCCCCATATGTGCGCCATTCGCCTCCGTCCAGGCGATACTCAATCCGCGCGATGCCTGAACCCTCATCCATGGCTGATATTGAGAAGGGAGTTGAACCTGAGACATAAAAGCCACCTGCTTGGTTGTTCTGTTTAGGTGCCCCGATTTCCAGTTCGCTGGAGGGACTCTTTGCATCAAAGAAGAAAGGAAAAGATTTAAACAATGCACTGTTGCCTGACCGGTCAACCGAGCGGTAGTAAAGGGTGTGTGCCCCTTCACTGTAAGAGGAGAGTGAGAGTGGTTCCTGGTAAGCTTTCCATTGAGGGGCATCGTCTAATCGGTATTCTATTCGGTCGACTCCTAAGGCACCCTTGCCGACATCTTCAGCAAACAGTTCAATCGTGCTGGAGCGCCCCAGGAAAAGGGTCTTTGAGGTTGAGTACAGGGGTTCTGCAGTAATAACGACAGTTTTGGGAGGTGTCTTGTCAAGGGTAAAAGAAACCTTACGGCTAAAGCGGTTACCACTCGAATCCGATGTCGTTGCTATTAAGGTGTACGACCCTTCAGCGGTTATTTCGGTCAGGTCGTAAGGCCTGTTATCAAGAGTGATCACGATGCTGGCTTCAGGATCAGAAGCCCTCACGATTGGTTTCACTGAAGTACGATATATTCCGCCATCTTCAACCCCTATGATCTCAATTTTGACTGTTGAGTGTGTTGACGGTTCAGGAATGGTTAAAGTAATAAGTGTGTTGCAAGGAACTGTGACACCTGCCACCGGGGTTTGTGATACAACACTTCTAGATGTTGAGGGAGGTTGAACTGAAGGAATTACTGATATGGATGTGAGGTTATTTTTGGTAAGAACCTCGTTGGCTTCTTCAAGTGTAAGACCCACAACTATAGGGACAGATGTCGTGCAGGGTGGGGATGGTTCTGCTGAAACGGTTGATCCTACCGTTAAGATGACCACCAAAATAAGCAGAATCAACAAGGGGTGATTAAAGGGGCGCATTTTACGTTTCCATTGAGTTTATATGAATGAAAGTGCAATAATACTCGTCGGGAAACTGCTACGCAAGCCCAAAGTAGAAGCTCAGGAGGATGGTGGAAGGGGATTAGGGATCGCCTGGTAATCACTGTCACTCTTTATATCCTGTAGCAGCGTAAGTCAGTCACGACAAAAAAAGGGGTTAGCCGTTAAAGCTAACCCCTTGATTTTTTGATGGTGGAGCTACGCGGGATCGAACCGCGGACCTCTTGACTGCCAGTCAAGCGCTCTCCCAGCTGAGCTACAGCCCCAAAACCGTTAAATTATATATCAGAAAAGCTTATATAATGTCAACGTCTTTTATGCCTTGACGCACATACCTCCGCTCGTTATAATCCACCCACATTTGCCGGAGTGGTGAAATGGTAGACACAGCAGACTCAAAATCTGCCGCCTGCAAGGGCATGCCGGTTCGAGTCCGGCCTCCGGTACCATAAAGACATTAAAGGCCTCAAGCTACCTTGCTCGGGGCCTTTTCTCGTTCTGCCTTTCGGTCGGCTCCATGATCTTTATCATTGGCCAAAGTCAGCAGGTTCTGACGGGCGGCTTTTCCATTGAAGAGCATCACTACTGTCCGGTAAATTTTGATTGTACTGCTGTAACCTGCTGAACTTTATTGTTCTTTGAGACAATTGTTCTTTTTTCGATTTGAATTCGTCCGA
>JAYSLX010000076.1:0-9458 GCA_043725245.1 Geobacteraceae bacterium
GCCGGTCAGGCTGATAAAGACCTCTTCCAGGGTTCTCTCCTTCAGCGAGATGCGGTGAACCTTGCTCCCGGCAAGTGCGGAAACCACCGCAGAGAGGCATTCCCAGTGGTCGAGTTCTATGGTAGCCGTTTGTCCGGTTATTGTTAGCGTACGTAAGCAGCTCAAGCCGCGGAGCAGTGCGGCAGGGATTGCCGGGTCTCCGCCGAATTCAATCTCGTAGACCGCTCCACCGGTGAGGCGAGATTTCAACTCGCTGGTGCTTCCAAGGGCGATCAGCTTGCCGTGGTCCATGATGGCAACCTTTTCGCAGAGCTGTTCTGCCTCTTCCAG
Organism: Geobacteraceae bacterium; assembly: GCA_043725245.1. Classification (GTDB taxonomy): domain Bacteria; phylum Desulfobacterota; class Desulfuromonadia; order Geobacterales; family DSM-12255; genus Geoanaerobacter. The sequence goes on from JAYSLX010000076.1 coordinate 331, forward strand.
ATAGTGGGTGGTGAGAAAGATGGTCATGCTGCCGGCTAGTGACTTGACGTAGTCCCATACTGCGTGTCGGGACTGTGGGTCGAGGCCTGTAGTCGGCTCATCCAGGAAGAGGAGCCGCGGTTGGTGGACCAGTGCCCTGGCCACCACCAGGCGTCTCTGCATCCCACCGGAAAATGTCTCGGGGGAATCCTTCTGTCGACCTGAAAGCCCAAAAAGCTCCAGCAGTTCGTCGATCCTACGACGGTAGCTGGTGGTCGGCATGCCGTGCAGTCTGGCATGCAACTCCAGGTTTTCCCGTGCGGTCAGGTAACGGTCAAGGCTGTTTTCTTGCGGGACTACCCCTATCAGCCGACGGATATCCATTCCCTTTGTCTTTATGTCGAGCCCCTCTACAAAGGCCTCGCCGCTGTTAGGCCGCATAAGAGTGGTCAGTATGCGGATCAATGTTGTCTTTCCTGCGCCGTTGGGACCAAGCAGTCCGAATATGCTCCCCTGCTCAACTTCGAGATCGAAGCCGTCAAGGGCTGTCAGCTCTCCGTAGTGCTTAGAGAGTGCACGTGTTGTTATTGCAGGAATAGGCATCCGGTACTTCCTGGTCTAAGATCGAGCCGATTATCTCTTGTTCTGGCGCTCTTCAGCCAGCGCCTTTTTTACTGCATCATCATAGCCGGTTAGTGGGATGGGGAGCAGATCCCGGATACTGCTGTCGCGGCAAATTACCTCGTTGGCCAGACCTTGGATTAAAGGCATGGATACGGATGGCTTTACCGGGGTCACAAGGGCGACCCAATAGGAGGAGAGGGTCGGAGTGAGAAACGGCACCGGTACGATAAATAATTTCCGGTCGTTGAGCCGGGCAAAGCGCTCCATCATCTCCCGGTAGCTGAGTATTTCCTGGCCTCCTATGTCGAAAGTCCGGCCTGTTGTCAGCTCCTCATCGAGGCAGCCTGCCAGATAGCCTATGACATCGGCGATGGCTATCGGCTGGCAGCGAGTTGATACCCATTGGGGGGTGATCATTACCGGGAGTCGATTCACGAGAAATTTGATCATCTCGAATGAGGCGCTGCCTGCCCCGATTATGACGGCGGCGCGCAGAAAGGTCGTGGCAAAAGATCCACCCTGGAGGATGTGGGCCACTTCCAGCCGGCTGGCCAGGTGCTCTGAGAGGCCGTCGCCGGCCTCGCCCAGGCCGCCGAGATAGATGACCCGGCGCACCCCGGCCCGTTCTGCGGCGTTTCTGAAGTTGGTGGCAGCCTCACGGTCTCGCCGTTCAAAGCCGGCCTTGCCCCCTGACATTGAATGTATCAGGTAGTAGGCGGTGTCGATGCCTTCGAAGGCTTTCTGTAAGGTGGCAGGTTCGAGCATGTCTCCTAGGGCAGTTTCTACCCCTGCCGGGGTGGTGGGGATCGGCCTTCGTGCCAGAATACGGAGGTTTTTCCCCCGCGCCATGAGCTCTTTCAGGAGTCGGGAGCCTACGAAGCCTGAGGCGCCGGTAATCAGTATGGTGCGGTGTATTGTCATCATGTTTCCTCAAGGAATTCACGGATGGCTTTGGCGCAACTATCCGACTCCTCCTCATGCGGGTTGTGCCCGCAGTCAAGCACAATCAAGCGGGAGCCGGTGATTTCGTCATGGAGCCTCTCCCCGTTTCGTAGTCGTATGATCCGGTCGTGTCGGCCCCATATAATGAGTGTGGGTACCGTAACAACTTTGTTATCCGGCAGATTGGCTGAAGCATCTACCTGCCGGGCAGTGGCGATAAGCGGATATGTAGTCCCAGTGCCGCTGAAGCAGCTGACGTAGCGGGTTATCCGCTTTTCGGTGACCTGTGACGGGTCATGATAGACCCGCTCCAGGTTGTAGCGGACCATAGTACGCACCGGAAAAGTCTTGAGGCTGAGCCAGCCGATGATGGGCCTGCGAAGCAACTCAAAGAAACGTGGCAGTGGTTGACAGTATGCTGCTGCATCGATCAGGATCAGTCGTCCGATGAGCGCCGAGCGCCCGGTGGCCTTTGCGTTGTGCCAAGCCAGCAGGGCAATGCCGCCTCCCAGGGAGTGGCCGACCAGGTTCACGTTGTGCAGGCAGAGCCCCTCCAGGACGTCAAGGACAAGGGATGCCTGGTCTTCCGGTCGGTAGGCGCCGTCGCGGGGTTTGGCTGATTTTCCAAAGCCCTTGAGATCGACCAGGTAAAGGGTGTAATGCTCAGTCGGAAACAAGGGGCAAATTTCTTCCCAAGTTACTGATGATGCTGCAAAACCGTGGAGGAATACCAACGATATTGGTCCACTGCCGTAAACCTTGCAGTGGAGCCTTACACCAAGGGTAAGGCAGGATTGGCACCTCAAGGCATAGACCCCAAAGATGTATATAGGAGCTTTGTCTCTTGTCTCAAGATCCCAGGCGTGCTAAATATCTGGTAACACTCCCGGCATGTCGGGACATTGTAACAGGAGGAACATTTAGTGAAAAAGCCGCAGATCATTTTCAAGTACCTTTTTGCTGAGGACTACAACCCGGTTTATGTGAACGGTGCCCACGGAGGGGTCTCTCCTCGCGGAGAACTGGTGGTTCATTTCTACCTGGAGCGTCCCGGGGTTCCGGTCTCCATAACCCATGAGGTTACCCCAAACGGCACAATCGGTGCCGAGATCGATGAAGTGCCGGCTGACTTCAAGCAGACCCTTTATCGGGCTGTTGAGTCAGGAGTGGTGATGAACTATGATAGTGCCAAAAACTTTCACCACTGGCTTGGCGAGCGACTGAAGGAGCTGGAGTCTCTGCAGCAGGCAAGGGAATCGATGCAGTTCAAGGTGGAGCCCCCAACTGACATCACGCACTGAATGCAGCCCGATTGATATACAGCATATCGAAGAAGAGCTTGTTCGGCAAGGTTGAATGGGTGCGGGCGCGGTGACGCGGCGAAAGCGAGGAGGTCGGCGTGATCAGGTACATTGAGGTGAAGAGCCGTGCCAGGGCCGAGTTTATCGATATCACGGGGCTTGTTCAGGATGTCGTCCGGAGTGCCGGTATTCGTAATGGGATGTGCCACCTCTTTGTGCTCCACACGACGGCTGGGATCACGATTAACGAGGGGGCTGATCAGGCGGTTCAACGGGACATGCTGAATTTTCTCAATAAACTGGTTCCAAATGACCCTTACTTTACCCACGCTGAAGGGAACTCGGATGCGCACATCAAGTCGTCGCTGGTGGGGACATCACAGCGCATCTTTGTCGAGAGCTCTAGGCTGGTTCTCGGCACATGGCAGGCGATCTACTTCTGTGAGTTCGATGGTCCTCGTCAGCGTAAAGTTGCAGTGAAGATTACATCTGACGAGGGGTAGAGTCGCAACAGTTCAGTATCAGGCCGGAGCATGGCTCTCTTCGCATATCTTCCCCCTGCAAAAAACGCTCTATCTTAAGACCGAATCCCGCTTTTCTCACCAGGTGGATCATTTGAGGGGGAACCTTCTTGGCCCACTGAATTTTCCCCTCCAGGATGACGGTCTGTTCGTCAGGAAGGGTTAGCGAAACCTTCAGCCGACTCCCAGGCGGGTAGATATTGGTTGTCTTTATAAACTCCCTTTCATGCTGATGTCTTCAGTGAATGCAAGTCTGGTTGGTTCGTCTATGCCGAATCGCAGAGCGAACCTCCGTCTGAGCCTATTATCGTATCGCTTTTCAGCCATGGTAGGTACTCTCTTGGCTTGAAGGTGAAAACTCGCGCAAGTATACCATTTGGTGGCTAACCTGCAATGCTATGGACATCCGATTGCTGACATGAATGGTATGCAATTAAAAATAATATAGTTTACATGTGGTTACATGATTCATTACAATGGTACGAAAGATAGAGAGGATGATATCTGCTGACTGATAGTGAACGTCTCTGGCTGAAAGGAGAAACCCCATGGGAAACAGAAAATTTTCACGTGTTCCGTTGAGAATAGAGGCATTTATCAGCTGTCGGGCATTGGCATTAAAAGCTGAGGTGAAAAACCTCAGCCTTAACGGCATCTCCCTCATCTGCCGGGAGGATTTTATGGTTGGTGATGTGGCCCGCATAACCCTATACCTGAGTGGGACAGTTCGACGGCTTGATCTCTCCATCAGCATGTATGGTCAGGTTTTGAGGAGTGGCGATGGCGTTGTTGCTCTGCAGTTTCAGGAGATGGATCTGGATTCATTTACTCAATTACGTAACATCATTGCCTATAATACAGGTGATGCAGATCGGATACGGGCTGAGTTCATCCATTCGGTGTCAGCTGACAATACAGAGGTGCGCGAGGCCGTGTAGCTTCTAAACGAAGAGTTGCAGAATAAAAGAGGGCCGCCTGTCTTTGTCATGGGCGGCCCTCTTTTATTCTGCATATGTCTGGGTCAGCCTATTCTATCACCTTCGGCACCCGGAAAAAGTCTCCCACAGAGTCCGGTGCTGCGGCAAGGGCCTGGGAGGCTCCTAGTGACGGTCTGACATCGTCGCCCCTGAAGGCGTTTTCCAGTGGAACGGCATGGGCAGTCGGGATGATCTGTGAAGTGTCCAGCAGGTCGAGTTTTTCCACATAGGCGAGAATGGCATCCATCTGCCCGGTAATAGTTGCAACCTCGTCACCGCTTAAATCCAGTCGTGCAAGGAGCCCGACCTTCTCCACGTTTTCCCTGTTGATCTTCATTCACTTGTCTCCAAATTCTGATAATTCTATGATGACAGGTATTTTTTTAGCACGAATTGCGGGAAATGGCAAGGGACGGGACGTTAGAGAGGCTCCTGCTTGAAATGGTGAGAGGTGCTGCTATACTGGAGATCATTCGATTGATGATTTTGTGACAGGAGGGGTGCTTGAACCTGCAATGCTGCTGGCAAAAGGAGGTTATCTCTCCGGAGGAATGCCCATACATCGAGAAGGGGGAAGAGGATTTATATGCTGACCATACTCGGCGTGTCCTTGAGAAGTGTCTCGATTGTCCCCGGTTTGACAATGATCTTAAAGAGATGACTCAGTTGGATACGCCGATGGCACCCCTCTTGTCGCTGCTCGCCACCGAGTTTGTCGATATGAGGGTCCGTTTGCAGTCCATGGACGGTTTCCTCAACAGCAAGACCCGCGAGATACGCTTTCTCCACGAACTGAGCAATATTTTGCAGACCTCGATGGATCTGGACGAGGTTCTATCCGTTGCAATGACCGCCATAACGGCAGGCAAGGGGTTCGGTATGAACCGGGCATTCCTGCTGATGTGCGACAAGGATCAGGAGTATCTGCGCGGCTATCTGGGGGTGGGGCCCAAGACTTACGAGGAGGCATGGAACATATGGCATGAGGTGAGCCAGACCGACCTTTCTCTCAAGGAGATGGCAGAGCATTTCCAGAAGAACAAGCTTTCTTCGGAGAAGGTCAAGTTCCATGACATCCTGGAGCGGCTTACGGTTCCTCTTAGAGATGAGGATCACATCCTCAACAAGGCGTTGCTCGAAAAGCGACCGATCCTTGTGGTGGAGGCCTTCAACAATCCCCTTGTCTCCTTTGAGTTTGCCGAGATTCTCGGTGTTGACAGTTTCCTGATCATGCCTCTCATATCCGGCAACCGCCGGATCGGTGTGCTTATTGCGGACAACTTCATCACCCATCGCGCAATAACCCACCAGGATATCCAGTCTATTGAGACCTTTGCATTTCCGGTAGCCTTCGCTCTTGTGCGGGCCTCGCTGTACGAACAACTACAGGATGAGCTCGATAAGCTTACACAGGCAAATCGCAAGCTTAAGGAGCAGCAGGAACTTATAGTAAAGATGGAGAAGATGGCTTTGGTGGGTCGAATTACATCCAGTATTGCCCACTCCATCAGGAACCCTCTCATGGTAATAGGAGGATTTGCACGCTCCTTGCTCAAGAGTTCAGCTCTGGATGATCCAAAAAATGATTCTCTGGGCTCAATAATACAGGAGACAAGACAGCTGGAAGAGGTGCTTGAGGAGATACTCAACTATTCAGATTCTCTCTATCCTGTCATGGATCAATGGGACGTCAACAAGCTGGTGGTGGATGTATGCGGGGATTTACGCGAAAGCTTTGAAAATGGAGAGTGTGCCTGCCTTCTCGACCTGTCAGATGATCTTCCCACCGTGTTTATAGACTACAAGCAGATAGCCTACTGCGTCAGAGCCCTTATTAACAGCGCTCTTGCGAACCGCACAACCGGTGGAAAAATTTTTATCACCAGTAGAAGCAAAGACGACATGGTGGAGATTGAGTTGACAGATTTTCAAAGCACCTTTAACAATGAGGCATTAGAGATGCTGTCAACACCCTTTTCATCTACTCAGGCATTGGGGGAAGGGGTGGGTCTGCCGCTGTGCAGGACCATACTGGAGAAGTCCGGGCACCAGCTGATATTAGACAGGCCGTCAGAAAGCGGATTGCGCTTTACAATACGATTACAGCAAAAAGAAGGAGGGGTATAGATGGCAAGGATACTCGTTGTTGATGACGAAGCAAGCATCCGGAAGCTTTATGCTGAGGAGCTTGGAGATGATGGACACACGGTGATTACCGCCGGAACTGCTGTCGAGGCTGCAGAAAAGCTTAAAGAGGAACTGCTTGACCTGATCGTTCTTGATATAAAGCTCAAGAATGAGAGCGGCCTCGATCTGCTGCAGCAGATAGTCAAGGAGCGGCACGATCTGCCGGTGATACTCTGTACCGCCTTCTCCTGCTACAAGGATGATTTTTCCGCCTGGCTTGCTGATGGCTATGTGGTGAAGTCCAGCGATCTTCAGGAGTTGAAGGATGAGATCAAGAAGGTGCTGGCAAAAAAGCAGGGCAAATAAATTTGCTTTAGAGGGGCACGCCTGGGGCTTCTCTCTGGAATTATGACTATTTAAATTTTCAATCAAGGAGATGCAATTATGAAAGCTGTTATCATGGCTGGCGGATTTGGAACCCGCATGCAGCCGCTTACCTGCAATATCCCAAAGCCGATGATCCCGCTTTTGAACCGGCCTATTATGCTCCATATCGTGGAGCTTCTCAAAAAGTATCAGATCACCGACCTGGTAATGCTTCTTTACCACCAGCCGAGCATCATAAAAAACTTCTTCCGTGATGGTGCTGACTTCGGGGTGAAGATCACCTATGTCACCCCTCTGGAGGATATGGGGACCGCAGGTGCCGTAAAGTGCGCGGAGAAGTATATCGACGAGCGGTTTCTGGTTATCAGCGGTGATTTGCTGACCGATTTCAACCTGAAAAAAATCATTGACTTTCATGAAGACAACAAAGCCCTGGCAACCATTACCCTGACCTCGGTGAAGGACCCTCTCCAGTTCGGTGTCGTCATTACGGACAAGGAGAAACGGATTATCCAGTTTCTGGAGAAACCGGGGTGGGGTGAGGTAATCTCTGACACTATCAATACCGGTATTTATGTCTTTGAGCCGGAGATATTCTCCTTGATTCCGGCAAACGAAAACTTCGATTTTTCCCAGGACCTCTTCCCGCTTCTGCTGACAAGGAATGAGCCGCTGTTTGGGTGTCCGGTGAAAGGTTACTGGCGGGATGTCGGGAATACCGATTCTTATCGGGAGGCTCACCACGATATCTTTCGCGGCAAGATCAACATCAAGATCGATGAGCCTAAACAGGATGTGGTAGGGCGTGATCTCCGTATAGGGGTAGATGTCCGGCTCGACGAGTCGGCATCACTCAATGGAACCGTGGTGGTGGGGGACAACTCGCAGATATTCGGCAGCGCCAATATAAAAGATTCGGTGATTGGGCGTAACTGCACCATTGAACCTGGGGTTAAGCTCAGCCGCTGCGTCATATGGGACAACGTTTACCTAAAGAAAGGGGCAAAGATCACTGACTCGGTCATCTGCAATAATGTGAGTGTCGGGCAGGGGGTGGTGATCGAGGAAGGGGGCATAATTGCCGAGGATACCTCCATTGGCGAGGAGTCCTATATAAAGCGTGACGTAAAGGTCTGGCCGCGCAAGGTTATTGAGGCAGGCGCGACCGTAACCGATAACATGATCTGGGGCGAGAAGTGGAAGAAATCGCTGTTCGAAGGGGCTATAGTCAAGGGGCTCACCAATGTGGAGCTGACTCCTGAGTTCGTTGCCAAGCTCGGATGTGCCTATGGAACCTCGCTTCCCAAGGGGAGCTTTGTGCTGGCCGGACGTGATGCTTTTCTCGCTTCCCGGATGCTGAAGCGGAGCTTTCTCGGAGGGATACTCTCTGCAGGGGTAAACGTTCGCGACCTGAAGATGATGCCCCTGCCGGTGGTACGATACAAGCTGAAGACCTTCGGCGAGGTAGGAGGGGTTCACTTCCGCCAGAGCCAGGAGGACCCGGCTCTTACCGAAATCGTCTTTCTGGATAACGATGGCCTCGATTTCTCCAGTTCGATGGCTAAGAATGTTGAGCGGATCTTTTATAAGGAGAACTTCCGTCGCGCTCACCACATGGAGCCAGGGGGGATTACCGAGCTCCCTCAGGTTATGGACTTCTACCGAGAGGGCTTTACCAGGGCAATAAATAGTGATCTGCTGAAGAAGCAGAAGCATCAGGTGGTCATCGACTTCAATCACTCTCCGGCTGGTCAGCTGCTTCCACCGATTATGAATGAACTGGGCATAGAGGTCATTGCCCTCAATGCTTATGTGGATGAGGAACGTGGTGTCAAGAATGCTGATGAGAAGCCGCACAGCCTGAGCCAACTGGGGAAGATTGTCGCTTCACTGGGTGCAAGGGCCGGCTTCTGGCTTGATCCGACAGTGGAGGAGGTTATCATGCTGGACGAGACCGGACGGGTCTATGCTGCAGCAGAGGCCCTTCCGCTCATGATCGCCCTGATGCTCAAGGCTGGTCAGAGAGGGACTTTTGCAGTGCCTGTTTCGGCGCCATCGGTCGTTGAGCTTATGGCTGGCGAAAAAGGGAGCGCTATTCAGCGGACAAAGAGTGCTGAGCGGGCCATGATTGAAGCTGCACAATCGTCGGAGGTGATTATGGCCGGCACCATGAACGGTCGTTTTGCCTTCCCGAAATTCCAGTCTGCTTTCGACGGAATGTATGCAATAGTCAAGATGATAGAACTTCTCGCAGCGGCGGGTATGCCTCT
>JAYSLX010000077.1:0-5748 GCA_043725245.1 Geobacteraceae bacterium
CAGGCCGAACAGAATGTTCCAGAGAAACAAAAAGGTTAAGCTCCAGAAGTTCTTCACCGGGTACAAACGGGTTTCTTAAGTCAATGACATTGAGGTTAATTATCGAACACAAGTCTGCGCTCAAAATCCATCGAGTGAGTCAGGCGCTTTGCGTCCTCTATGTTGATAAGATCCTGTTTGTAAAGCTGCAGCAGATGCTGATCCAGTGTCTGCATCTGGTAGAGAGAGTGGCCGTTTTCAATATGCTTCTCGATCTCATCGAGACGGCCATCGCGTATGCAGGCCTGGATCGTGGTTGTGGAGCGCATTATCTCTACAACCGGGAGGATGTTCTCTCCGGTTTTGTCCTTAATGAGGCGGAGAGAGATGGTCGCAACTAGGATATCCGCCAGCCTCTGACGGATGATCTCCTGGGATTCCGGTGGAAAGTGGCCAATCATCCGGTTGATGGTGGAGATGGCGCTCTGGGTATGCAGGGTTGAAAGTACAAGGTGCCCTGTTTCTGCCGTTTTTATGCAGGCCTCGATGGTCTCCTTGTCCCGCATCTCTCCGACCATTATAACATCGGGGTCCATGCGCAGAACGCCTTTCAGGGCTGCGTTGAAACTTTCAGTGTCAATACCTACTTCGCGCTGGATGATGCAGCTTTTCTGTGACGTGAAGAGAAATTCAATCGGGTCTTCGATGGTTACGATGTTGTAACTGCAGGTCTCGTTGATGTATTTGATCATAGAAGCCAATGTGGTCGATTTTCCGTTGCCGGTCGGCCCTGTGACAAGAATGAGCCCATTAGGCGCTTTCACGATTTCACCAAGGACCGACGGCAGGTGCAGCTCTTCGAAGTTTCCTATATGGGGTGGGATGACACGCATGACCACACCGAAATTGCTCCTCTGTCGGAAGATGCTGACCCGGAAACGTCCGCCGGTTGCAAGTGCGTATGAAGCATCGAGCTCCTTCAAATTGCTGTCCAGTTTGCGCCCGTTTTGCTCAAGTATCTTAGAGGCAATGAATTCGGTGTCGGCGCTGGTCAGGTTTGGCAGCTTGGAGCGGATCAGCTGGCCCCGTCCACGGAAAAGAGGCGGATTATCCACTTCAAAATGGATATCAGAGACTTTTTTCTGGAAGGCTATGTCCAAGATCTGATTCAAGGTGTTTGCGTCCATGTAAACCCCAGTGCATCTGTAATTGTCGGTAGAGTTTATGCCGATTGAGCCACCTTTTCAAATTTTTTTCGGTAGATGGCGTTGTCAAGCAGAAGTGCAGCATGGCGAACGAGGATTTCCAGGAGGTCTACCTGAGCCGCAGTCGCTGCCTTGGAGCCGAAATCGCAGTAAATGACGGCGATGACCCTGCCCATGCGCCTGATGGGAACTAGAGCCAGTAATGAACTGGTCGGCGCACCGATCTCTCTATAAAGATGGTTAATCGGTGTGTCGTCATTTGCTTCACCATAATAGACCTGCCCCCCATCTATGACTTTCTGAAACAGCGAGGGGTTCATGCGGGGGATACGGAAGCGCAAGGGGGTTCCTTCGCCGGCGCTTCTGCCGGCCCTTACCCCCATTCCCCTTTCGGCGATCAGCTCCGACTTGTCGACCACAAACGTTATGGCGCGTTCAAACTGCCCCGCAGCGAATCGGAGCAGTGCAAACGAGATGTCTGGGGCATCACTGAGGGTGCCAAGCTCCTGTACGCACTCCTTGAACCGCACAAATGCGGGCGGTTCGGCAATTGAGAAGGTGTTCTTAAGGTAAGAAAAGAGTTTTTGCTGCTCATCGAGCAGGACATCCGTCAATTCTCCCCGTAATTTTCTGCGGCTGGTCACTACGGAGTCCAGTTCTCTTACACTTAGAAAAACGTCCGGGATGTTTCTTTGCAGTTTGTCGAGATCGTCGAGCCCGAGGAGGTCGGAGGTGATGGATGAGGTGGCAGGATCTGAGATCGTATACTCTTCCTCTAACTTCCCAGCAATAAAGACGCCGTCCGTTAATTCCCCATCGCGCATTTTTTCGTCATACATTCTCAGGGCGTCCATGAGGACGCTCTGGGTGTTGAGATAGATATCCTCTTTCAGCTTTTCCGGGAAATAACGGTATTCATCGGAAACTACGATCTTGTCGATATCGAGTTCGAATGTGCCGGTCGACCAGGTAAGGATCTCTACTATGGTCATCTCAATGAGGGTTTCAAGCCCTTTGTATGCAACCTCTTTCGCAATATTCCCACCCTCGATCAAGGTTGCAATCAGGGGCAATCGGTTGGTCCCAGCGCTCTTCTGCCCTGCAAGTGCCGTTTCCAGTACTTCAGCAGTTATAGCGTTCATCTCTACAAGTATTTTGCCTATACGAACGCTGTTGTTCGCGTGATTGGCTCCTGCGATGTAGCCGTCCATGAATACCAACTGACTTTGATTCTTGCCGCTTTTGACACAGAGAGTTCCGGACTTTCTGGTCGAGTTCAGAAGTTGTATGACATCGACAATCGGCAGGTGCTCTAGATCGCCAACAAAGGACATCTCGTTATCCTCTCCTGTTACGTGTGAATGGCTGTAAATTGCCCTCAAGAAGGAGCAGCATGGGCTTATCCTGTGGGCTATCAGTCCGGGCAACATCCTGCAATTATAGATTAACAGCTGCGGAGCCGCTTTCAACCCGATTTCTTGCTGCTGCGAAGGTATCGGGGTTTCCGGTAACCATTATAGGGTATCAGGTGCAAAGAGGGTTAGTTGTGTTTATGTTGCCATTAACAGTTTCTGTTATCGGAGTATGCAGAGTCGTGGGAATCGTATATACTTACTCGAGAGTTACTCCGATTTTCTGGCTATCATAAATCCATGCTTTCAGGAGGAATACATGCAACGCTATCAATGCTCAATATGTCAGTATATCTACGATCCCGCAACTGGCGACCCTGAAAATGGAGTCGCTCCGGGAACGCCTTTTGCCGTACTGCCGGACGATTGGGTCTGCCCTCTCTGCGGCGTTGGAAAGGATATGTTCGAGCCGATAGACTGACCGTTACGGAGAGATCTTCTGATGCCAAGCTCATTCCGCCCCCGAAGACCCCAGTCAGTGCCGGCGAAGAGCCAGGAAGAGCTGGACGAACTGGTTCGGCGTCTGAAGGCCGATCAGGCGAGACCCGAAAACTACCGGGAACGCTCGCTGAAGCTCCATGGCTGGATCTGCGCCAAGTGCGGCCGGGAGTTCGATCTGGCCAACCTCCACCACCTCACCGTCCACCACCGCGACGGGAACCATGACTATAACCCGTCGGACGGGAGCAACTGGGAAAACCTCTGCAGCTGGTGCCACGATGACGAGCATAGCCGCTTGCAGCTCGGCGACCTGCTGCAGGGGAAGAGGTGATCCTGTTACAGATGATGAATGATGCTTCATGAATCTACTTCAGCACGCATACGATATACTGGCTCTCTCCCCGGATGCCTCTCCACAAGAGTTGCATTGTGCCTACCGGGAGTTGGTAAAGGTCTGGCATCCGGATCGCTTTGGAGATGATCCACGCCTGCAGAACCGGGCAGAGGAGAAGCTGAAGCAGATCAATGAGGCCTATACCCTTGTGAGGGAAGATCTGGCCTGTCGCCTACAACGGTCGGAGACTCCTGGCGGAGCGCTTTCGTCCGTCACCTCTCCACCGGTTTCAGCGCCGGGTTTCCATTCTCCGAAACCAGAGAACAAGTCAAATACACCGGAGACGCCGCCTGCATGGCCCTCTCCCCCTGCTGCTCCATTGCTCCCATTTTTCTCTGCTTGGCAGAACCTCATTTTCCTGATATTCGTCGCAGCTCTCCTTCATAATGCAACGGTAAGGTATGGCACCATGTTTGCCGGTGCCGGGTATGCACTCAAGATGCTTGCCTTGCCGCTTTTGTTTGCCATGCTCTGCAACCTTCCCCGATTCGCATCGCGACGGCTACTCTGGGGCAGCTATGTGGCTGTTGTCTCTCTCTTCGGGGTGCTCGTAATGGTCGATGATATAACCTTTAGCAACCAGTTGCATGAGGCCACACTCTATCGATCTGCCACTCCTTTGGAGAGTGGGGGTGGTGTTGGGGATTACCCCGGCGGTCTTCCTGCCGGCTCCTCCCCCGGACCGTTCTCGGTTACAGCGGGCCGGTCATCCAGTGGGCCAATGTCGCCGCTTCCTCCACAGGTCCTGGTACCTGAGGCCCCGCAGGCTCCTGCAGCGCCGATTGTGCCTGCAGCACCGGTAGCGCAACCAGCACGATAGAAGAATGCGAGGTGTGTTATGGCAAAAGAAAAGCCGCCAGTGACCCCGGCCGTACGAGTACTACGGCAGGCGGGAATTCCATTCACTGACCACCTTTATGACTACGAAGAAAAGGGTGGGACTGCGGTCTCAGCCCGCGAGCTTGGGGTTGACGAACACTGTGTGATCAAGACGCTGGTCATGGAGGATGAGCGGAAGAATCCCCTTATCGTTTTGATGCACGGCGATCGGCAGGTATCCACGAAAGAGCTGGCACGTGTTATCCAAGTCAAGGTCGTAGCTCCATGTTCGCCGGACACTGCCGTAAAACACACCGGATACCTGGTGGGAGGGACCTCACCATTTGGGACGCGGCGTCAGATGGCGGTCTATATGGAGGAGACGATAGTCGAACTGCCAAAGATCTATCTCAACGGAGGTAGGCGGGGCTATCTGGTGGGGCTTGATCCTGGTGCTGTTGTCGAACTCCTGAAGCCGATGCCGGTAAAGGTTGCCATATGACAGGAGGTGGTATGGAAGATCTCTTTCTCAGAGCCGCTGAGTTGATCAAGGGGGCAGAGGTTCTCGTCATAACCGCCGGCGCCGGAATGGGCGTAGACTCCGGGTTGCCTGACTTCCGCGGTGACCGAGGGTTTTGGAAGGCCTATCCGATGTATGAGCGCCTGGGGCTAAACTTCGTGGATGCTGCTAACCCTAAACACTTTCAGCGTGACCCTTCCTTTGGATGGGGGTTTTACGGACACCGGACAAACCTCTACCGTGACACCCTCCCCCACGCGGGCTTTGGCATACTCCGCGGCTGGATCGACCGTTTCGGCCTTGAGTACTTCGTTGTAACCTCCAACGTGGACGGCCAGTTTCAGAAGGCCGGCTTTGCCGAGGACTCTATACTTGAGGTTCACGGCTCGATTCATCACCTCCAGTGTCTTCACCCCTGCTCCGAAGCTATCTGGGACAATGCGGAAACCTTCCCTGTAGATCACGAAACAATGCGTTCCCGCCATGTTCCCCAGTGTATAAACTGCCACGGGGTGGCCCGCCCAAACATCCTCATGTTCGGCGACTTCTCCTGGCTTGCTGACAGGACCCGACACCAAGAGCGTAATTTCGACGAGTTTCTGACAGATAACCGTGAAACCCGAATGGTAGTGGTCGAGATAGGGGCAGGTACTGCAATCCCGACTATACGATATCTGACCGAAAGGCTTGGTCGTGAGGTTCATTCCACGGTTATCAGGATTAACCCGCGCGAGGCACAGATCGGGCCATCGCATCTGTCATTATCCTTTGGTGCCCTAGCGGGGCTTCAGGGGATTTTATCAGCCCTCGATTCAGCCTGAAATACCTGGATAAAGTATGAAAAATACTTGACACTCATGTCAGCTTCCCCTACTATAACATTTCGCTTTGCGGGCCTATAGCTCAGTTGGTAGAGCTACCGGCTCATAACCGGTCGGTCCCAGGTTCGAGTCCTGGTGGGCCCACCACCTACAAATT
>JAYSLX010000078.1:0-20950 GCA_043725245.1 Geobacteraceae bacterium
CTTTCTCCAATAATCACAGTTAGTTATGTGCTAAATACTACCATAAAACAGGCTTTTTCTCTATTAGTTTTTCAAAGGGCTGTTAATGAATTGACTATATAAGTCGAAACGGCATGCGTTCATCTCCGGAGGTTCGTCTCAAGCGGAAGAGTTGCAGGATATCTTATAAACCCAACTGACCGATTCAACATTAGGGCAGAGTTAAACCGTTATTTACGGGATGGCTCTGTCCTTATTTTGTTGACAATCAGCAAATTGAAAATTATATTCAAAATCAATAACGTCGTGGCTTATTATAGAAAAGTATATTTCATTTATTATTATTGCTTCTTGGTCGATATGAAAGGCAGGGAGGAAGGCTCATGATGCGACAGAGATCGTGCTTTGCATTTGTTGTTGCTCTGCTAATCTTCACCAATATCCATCTCTCCTTTGCGGCTGCAGATGACATACCGTCGAAGGTAGAGAATCAGCACTGGTCATGCCGGGAGCTTGCAGCCTTGGCTGCCAAGTTTGATGCCTCTCGTAAACTCCCTAATGGGGAATTCATCAGGAAGCAGGATCTTGCCCTGGCTCTTCTCGCCGTTCTTGAAAAGGTGGTGGAAAGATGCTCCACCGAGGGTCGTGACGGGATAACCAAGGAAGACCTCGAGCGCGTTGTTCGCCTGCACGAGGCCTTGAAGGCCGACCTTGCCCAGTACGAAGGGTATCTGATCCGGCGGGAGGCGATCGAGAGTATCCTTGCCAGGCCGGAGGAAACAAAGCCTCCCTTTGAGTATTCGGTGGGGATTGGCGGCTTCCTTCGCGGGGAGGGGGCTGGGAACTTCCGATTGACCGATGTAAGCTATGCACCTATTCACGGTGAAGGGCGGTTTCTCTATCGGGTTAAACCCTTTGCCTACTGGCATCCCGCCGAATGGCTCGACATCCACGCCGAGGGGCAGGGATACGGCTATACCGGCGGAACTCACCAGGAACGCAACAGGTTTTCTCTCTACCAGTGGTTCGCAGAGGTGAAGACCCCGGATCGGGACTGGCTCTCTCTCAAAGGGGGGCGCCAGGAGTTCAGTTATGGCAGCACCTTCATCCTTGGACCCAACTCCTTTTACGATGGTCTCGTGTTCGATGCTGCCCGTCTAAAGGTGAAACCTTTCGGCGGGCTCAGTCTCGATCTCCTCCTCGGCGCCTACGCTCCCCCATTTAACAATGCCTTATTGGGAAACCTTACCGGGGCCTATGGGAGCTACAGTTTTGACGAGTCTACTGTGGCGGAGCTCTACTTCTTTCGCGATTCCGGCTCTGTCGACCATCATGTCGGTGAGCACCTCAATATCTGGGGAGGGCGTGCAACCACGAAGATCGGTCCGCTTTCCGTGGAGGCGGAACTGGTTTATGAATCGGGCAAACTCTTTAATTCAACAACAGCTGTCAACGAATCCATTGACGCCTTTGGCGGCCATTTTGACCTGACGCACGATTCGGTAATACGTGGCTACAACAACAGGTTTTTCCTGGCCTATGCCTATGGCTCAGGGAGCAAGGACGCGGCCAATGGAGTTCGGACCAACAGGGAATTCCGTAATCCGAACAATGACAATTCACTCATGGGGGACATGGGCGTCATTGGCGATCTCTCGGGGCTCACGGTAGGCAACCATCACGCCAGCGGGCTGCACGTCTATACGCTGGGGTGGGGGGTTGACATCATCAAGTCCTTAAACTTCTCCACAACCGGTCGTCACTTTGTTGCTGACAAGGTGAAAGATGGATTCAGCCGGAATCTCGGCCTGGAGATGGACTTTACCGTTACCTACGCCGCTACTGATAATCTTTCGTGCATCATCGGTTACGACCAGTTCTTTACCGGCGGATTTTTCCGGGATGCCTCAGGCAGCAACAGCGACATTCATTACGGGTACGCCATGCTTCAGTTCAATCTTGAAAAGAGTAAGCCGAGACTCAAGAAGGGGATATAGCATAGGGTGAAGGAGTCGACGGAAAAGCATCGACGCTCAACGACGAATAGATCACATTCTGATGTACAACTCCCATGTTATGGATATAATGATCCATGTATTAAGCATAACCCGATGAATTCAGCCAACTCTTTCATTCTGCCCATATCCTTGCTACAAGGCACTTGACAAGGGAAATACCGTTCATGAATTTTTCAGAGATTATCGAATTTCACGGCCATACCTGCCCGGGGCTGGCCATCGGTTATCGCATGGCCTGCGCTGCAATGAAGGCCCTTGAAACCTGCCGTGCTGCTGATGACGAAATCGTCGCCATCGTCGAAAACGATGCATGCGGGGTTGATGCGTTGCAGTATGTTTCCGGATGCACTTTTGGCAAAGGCAATCTCCTGTTTCACGATTACGGCAAACAGGTCTACACCCTTTATTCACGCCTTACCGGTAAAGGGGTGCGTGTTGTTTTTAACCGGAATGAACTCCCCCCAGAGCTGAACAGTGACAAACCCGCACTCATCGAATATGTTCTGAACAGTCCGGAAGAGAACCTGCTGAGCATTACACCTGTATCCATCCATGAAACTGAGCGGTCAAGAACGCGTGATTCAATAAACTGCGCTCTCTGCAAGGAGGCCGTTATGGAAACCCGCCTCCGCGAGGTCAACGGCATGCCGAACTGCATCCCGTGTGCGGAAAGGCAGTCATGCTTTCAATAGATGGGGCAGTACTGGATTTCAAGAGGCTGGACCTTCTCGCGAACAACGATACGGTCATCCATCGTCTCGATGCACGTGCAAAGGTTATGGCAACGATTGTGTTCATCATTTCCGTCGTCTCGTTCGGCAAATATGAACTGACCGCCATGTTCCCGTTTTTCATCTACCCAGCAGTCATCATTGGTGCTGCAAACCTCCCTGCCGGCTTCATCATCAGGAAGATCCTGCTCGTTATCCCCTTTGCCTTTGTCGTCGGGATGCTCAACCCTCTTTTTGACCGGGAGGTAATGCTTACACTCGGCACACTCGGAATCAGCGGAGGCTGGATCTCCTGCATCTCGATCATGGTAAGGGCCATCCTTACCGTCGGAGCAGCAATAATCCTGGTCGCAGTAACCGGGTTCCCGGCGGTCTGTCAGGCACTGGAGCAGTTGGGAATGCCTCAGGCGTTTGCCGTGCAGCTTCTTTTCCTCTATCGCTACATCTTTGTCCTCACCGATGAAGGGACGCGGGCGTCACGGGCTCGCGAACTCCGCTCGTGCGGGAAGAAAGGGCTCGGGCTGAGCAGCTTCGGCTCCCTAGTGGGGCACCTTCTGCTCCGAACCTGGCAGCGCGCAGAACGAATCCACATGGCCATGCTTGCGCGCGGGTTTACCGGTGAATTCCACTCACGCAATGTCTCGCGATTCGGCAGGGCAGAAATCCTCTTCCTCCTCGGCTGGTCAACACTCTTCATTATGCTGCGCCTGCATAACGCATCACAACTGCTCGGATCACTCCTCACAGGAATACTGCCATGAGTCACCATATCGTCGAGGTCAAAAACCTCCGACACATCTACCCGGACGGCACCGCCGCTCTGCGGGATGTCTCATTCCGGATTACCCACGGCGAGTCGGTCGCAATCATCGGCGCCAACGGGGCGGGTAAATCGACCCTTCTGCTCCACCTGAACGGCTATCTGGCGCCTACCGCAGGACAGATCCGGATCGGAGACTACCCGCTCACCAAGGCAACCCTGCCGGAAATCCGGCGCACGGTCGGCATGGTTTTCCAGGATCCTGACGATCAGCTCTTCATGCCAACCGTCTTTGACGATGTCGCTTTCGGACCTTTCAATCAAGGGCTCTCCGGTGTTGACGTCGACGAGCGGGTCAATGTTGCCCTTGAACGGGTCGGCGCCGGACATCTGCGCGATAAGCCCCCCTACCATCTCTCGGGAGGCGAGAAAAAGCGAGTGGCAATTGCCACGGTGCTCTCCATGTCACCAGACATCCTCGTCATGGATGAACCGACGAACGGCCTCGATCCGTTTGCGCGGCGACAGCTCATGGCGCTCCTTAAGGACTTTCCGCACACAAGGATCTTCACCAGCCACGACCTTGACATGGTGCTCGAACTTTGCCAGAGGACGATTGTACTTCATGAGGGGATAGTCCGGGCCGATGGGCCGACCCGTGAGATTTTCGGTGATGATTCCCTGCTTGCCGAATGTCGGCTTGAGAAACCCCTCTCCATGCAGGGGTGTCCGGTCTGTGGGAGTCAAACCTTACGATGAAGGTCCTCTGGCATTTCTTATATTGTAAGGGAGAGGTTTACCGCCTGGTCGGAAGGAACGAATGCAGAAGAGCCGGCGGCTGAGGCCGGCTGAAGAAGTACCCCTGCCCCAGTTCACACCCCAGTTCACGCAGCAGGTTGAGGCTCTCGTCGGTCTCGATCCCCTCGGCGATAACCTCCAGCCCCATAGAGTGTGAAAGGGCAATGATGGCGGAGGCGATTGCGGCATCATTCGCATTTCCGGCAATCTCCCTAACGAATGATTTGTCAATTTTCAGTCGGTTTATGGGGAAGCGCTTCAGGTGCGCAAGCGAAGAATAGCCAGTCCCGAAGTCGTCGATTGCCAAGAGCACCCCCATCTCGCTTAGCTCCCTCATGGTCCCGACTGCCGCCTCCACGTTCCACATTATCAGGCTCTCGGTTATTTCCAGCTCCAACCAGCATGGCTCCAGCCCGCTACGTTCCAGTGCGCGGGCTACTACGGCAACAAGATCACCATTCCGGAACTGCCGGGGCGAAATATTGACCGCCATCCTAAACGACGTGTAACCTTTATCCTGCCAAGCCTTATTCTGCCTGCATGCGCAATTCAATACCCATTCTCCCACAGGGACGATCATCCCATTTTCTTCGGCCTGAGGGATGAAACTGTCGGGAGGTACCAGCCCCTTTATCGGGTGCAGCCAGCGGATCAGTGCCTCCATCCCGACCAGTCCACCGCTTTTCAGATCCAGCTGAGGCTGGTAATAAAGCATGAGTTGCTCGAGTTCCAGTGCCCGATGAAGCTCCCCCTGGATCATCAGGATTTCACTGGCACGACTGTTCATGTCAGCGGTGTAGAACTGGTAATTGTTCCTTCCTTTCTCCTTGGCACTGTACATGGCTATATCGGCGCACTTCATCAGTCCCTCGACCTCTGCATCATCGCTCGGGAAGATGGCAATCCCAATACTTATCGTAACGAAGAGTTCATTTCCATTAACAACAACCGGTTGGTCCAGGACACTGATCAGCTTCTGGGCTACCACGGCGGCATATTTCGCGTCATCCATCTGTTCCAGGATGATGACGAACTCATCGCCACCAAGCCGCGCAACGGTGTCCGAAGCACGTACCCAGTAGCGAAACCGCTGTGAAACCTCCTTGAGAAGCACGTCACCTGCCTCGTGGCCAAGAGAGTCATTTACGTTCTTGAAACGGTCAAGGTCTATACAGAGGAGCGCAACCATCTCTCCTGAACGGCGAGCTCTTGCCATAGCCTGGCGAAGACGGTCGAAACAGAGGAGCCGATTGGGAAGCTCGGTAAGGCTGTCATGTTGGGCCAGAATTTTGAAATTATTCTCGCTTTCCAAAAGCGCCTCGTTCTTGCTGTCGAGCGCCTGCAGCATCCCGTTGAAGGCTTCGGCAAGAGTGCCGATCTCATTAACGCAGCCAGCATTCATGAAACGCTCATCTCCGGTTTTTTCGGGCAGTTTTTCCACATGCCGGGTAATGGTCGTAAGCGGTGCCATAAGGTAGTTTATCATCAGCCAGACAACCACCAGAACCGCCAAAGTGGTACAAGAGGTTACCAACCACAGAGTCCGCGTATCGCGATCAACCGCGTACAGGTTATAGATTGCCAACAGCGTAGCAAAGAGGACAAACAGGAGCGACACTGCGAGCGACATACGAGTTTTTAGATCAAACTTCACCATAAATGCACCGGCCGCTCAACCCTTCCCGAGGTAAGCGGCGATCCCCTCACCGAAACGTTGCGGCTCAAAACCGAATGTTGACTGCCATGAACCGTCGCAGATGCTCTCTTCGACCAACATCTGTATCTGGTCCATGGTAATTGGGTAAAAGGAAAAGCCCTGCATAAGAGGCGTGACAAGCTTCATCAGAGCAAGAGGCTGCCTGAATTTGTATACTGCCTGCCGACCCAGTGCCCTGCCGACAAGGTCGAGTATCTCCATATAGGTCAGTCGGTCAGGTCCGCATAGCTCATAGGCCTTGCCGATTGTCCCGATCAACTCCAGTGACTTGACAAAACAGCGTGCAACATCGGTAGCCGCAATCGGCTGAAGCCGGTACTCTCCGTCGCCGATTACCGGGACCAGCGGCAGTTTCCGAATGAGATCGGCCAGCATGTTGACAAACGCGTCGCCAGGCCCAAAGATCAATGACGGTCGAAATATCGTCCAATCAAGCTCAGAGCCGCGCACCAATTCTTCGGCTTGCCATTTGGTCCGGTGATATCGAGAAACGGCATCGGGACGGGTTCCCAGTGCAGACATCTGAAGGTAGCGCCTTACACCGGACTGTCTTGTTGCCGCAATCATGGTGCGGGTTGCCTCCAGGTGCAGCTTCTCAAAGGTAACCCCGATGGCGGGAAACTCACGAATTATCCCGACAAGGTTGATCACTGCATCGCAGCCTGGGACAGAGGCAGCAAAACTCTCCAAACGGGTAACATCTCCCTCGACATGCTCTATCCCTGTTTCGGGCAGAGTTTGCCTCCCATGCACCAGAAGCCTGATCTCATGACCATTCTCCCGTAGCGCCTTACAAAGATTCCCACCCACAAAACCGGTACCGCCTGCCACAAATACCCGCATACATAACTCCCTGCCAAGCATTTGACATCCATCACCAAGACATTTTACCGCATCCTTCTCCAATAGCCAGCAAGGGAGGCGCTCCCGAATTTGTATACAATCATGCTTGTGCTTCAACAGCTATTGTGATAAAAGACTGTTAATTTTCCCAATGTAGGAGGGCCGACAGATGAGTGACCAGGTATGCTATACCTTTGAGGCTGCAATTGAGATGGCCATACAGATGGAAGAGGAGGGATTCAGGAACTACCTGAATTCGATCCGCTTATTGAATAACAAAGGTGCGAAGGAAATTCTGAGAGACTCTGCCCTTGACGAACTCCAGCACAAGCAGGAGCTTGAAAAAGCTCTTCTTTTCGGTCAGATGGGTAACGGCGATGAGATGGTCCGCCCTGTGCCGACAATGAACCTTGGATATTTTCTGCCGAAGAAGGAGCTTAACCCGAACTCTGACGGCCGTGAAGCCCTTGCATACGCCATTCATCTTGAGAAGGGCGCCATTGATTTCTACAAAAAGCTGTCCGAAGGATGCGCCGGAGCACCAAATGCCCCCCTCTTCCAACGGCTATTGGCAGATGAAAGCAGGCATCTTCAGTCCCTTGAGGATCTTTACGAGCAGCACTTCATGACCGAAAACTAAAGAGTCACTTAAGCCGTTAAATTGGCTGAGTTATTTTATTGTAAATTGAACAGAATTGAACAGGTTAGTCGTGAAGGGGTTGCAAAATTGCTGCCCCTTTTCAGTTTTCAGCATCAATTTCATTGTTTTGAAAATATGAATAATATTTCAACTAAGCCACTACCACTACATGTTGTGTATTTTAAATGTGGATAAATCTATTAGTGGTGATGCGGAAAATGTAACTAATATTTAGTTGCACAAAGCATCTTTTATGGTGTAATAAATCCGACTCCTGCGAGATGTCATGTCACGACAGAAAAAACTGCTTAACCGGTTATTGAGTATACCGAAAGACTTTACATGGTCTGAAGCAGTGGCACTGCTTACCAGTCTTGGTTATGTAGTTCATAAAAGCAGCGGATCAGGGCGTAAATTCATCCACAAGGATACAAATCAGTTGATAATTGCCCACGAACCACACCCTGGCGATATTATGAAGAGATATGCGGTGCGTGACATTATTGACTCATTAAAGGACGGGGGATTTATCGATGAGCAGTAATACGATGGTATACAAAGACTATTACGGGTCAATAGAAGTAAGCGAAGAGGATGATTGCCTGCATGGCAAAATACTCTTCATAAATGATCTGGTAATTTATGAAGCTGATACTATCCCTCAGTTACGGAAAGAATTCATATCTGCTGTTGACGACTATATTGCCACCTGCGCCGAGATCCACAAGGAGCCGCAAAAACCATTTAAAGGGTCGTTCAACGTCAGGATCTCGCAAGATCTTCATAAACGGGCAGCTATTTCAGCACAACTGGAAAAGATATCCCTCAACGAGCTTGCATTTAAAGCAATAAGCAACTATGTGAACAAAACTGATTTACGCCCTATCAATATCGAGCATCATGACCATCATCATTACCATGAAGAAATAAAGCAAATTGGTTCATACGGGGAAACAGGAGATAGCACATGGAAAATAAGCCCGCCAGCACAGCCTATATCGCACTGACCCACCATCAACTGATCAGCTGTTCTGCTGAAACTTATATCAAAGCCACAGTAAGCAAAGGTGGCACTATTGAATTCACCACAACAATGGAAATTCCAGACACTTCTACATTATTAAAGAAAGGTGAATCATATTCAATTTTTGTTGGCTTAGATTGTATTGGGAAATCAGAAGAAACAAACGATATTGCTTTCAAGATTTCATCCAAAATGGAAGGTATTTGCACCATTGCTAACACATCGGAAAATGGCATGAAATCGTCAGATATTTTTTGGATCGTCCCTGTGAATCAGCTTTATCCTTTATTATCTCAATTTACATCGGAAGTCATATCACGCATGGGGTACAAAAATATCGATATTCCTCCAATGATGATTACAGCCCCGATCAGAAAAAAACTGCCCTCCAATAAAAAAATCAAAAAATAAATGTGCATCGCCCGAATGGAAACACAAAAAGCCGCCCCGATCTGGAGCGGCTTTTCTTTTTCTATTGTGAAGACCTTCCTATTCGTCCCCTTCATCTCCAGCCATGGTATCGACATGACCTACACGAGTTGATCTATAGCTAAACCCAGCAACCGCGGCAGTAATAACTGATAGAATCGTGATGAGGAAAAAGATAAACCCACTTCCATATAATTCCCATCCGTTCCCTGACATGACCATTACCTCCTTGCTCTCTAAACTTCTCTCTGTTTAAATTATACTCCTAATGAAATGGTAGGGTATACACAAAAAGCCCCCGATGTCAGAGGGAGGCATCGGGGTAAGGAATGGAAGGAAATTTTCATCCACTTCCAACTTGATTAATTATAGCATTTCTGAATTTTTTCAGCTATATCACCCGTCTCCGGTTCCATCAACTCAGGGTGCCACTACCGCTGCCACGCTCCCCTTTTTGGAGAATTCCGCATTCACCCGATGCCCGGTTTGCTAAATGCAGAGTCTGAATGCGATCCATCTGAAATTTGTTATAGTTGTAGCAGATCTTATTTCAAGCCCGTGAGGTAAATTTATGTCAGGAACACCTATAGTTGGTGAAGATACGCTCCGGATCAGGGAGATGACCATCGACGATTTTCCCGAGGTCTTTCATATCGGGGAGCAGGTCTTTACTGCAGAGTATTCGCAAAGCCTTTACCGAACCTGGGACGAATTCGAGATCACCACCCTTTTTAATTCCGATACGGAACTCTGCCTGGTGGCAGAGGGAGGCGAAAAAATCCTCGGTTTCGCTCTGGGTACCACAGTAAAGAAGCACAACTCCCCCTGGAAATACGGCTACCTGGTCTGGCTGGGGGTGCGCAGGGATATTCAGCAGGGTGGGGTGGGGAGCGGCTTGTTCAAGGAGATCAAGCGCCGCATGAAGGAGCAGGGTGTGCGAATGATAATCATCGACACCTCCGCAGACAATGAACCGGCCATTCGCTTCTTTGAAAAACAGGGGTTCGACGATATTCAGGAACATGTCTACATGAAGCTGAACCTGACTCGAAAGGCAAAGAAAAAGCCCGGGAAGAAAAAACCATGAGCACCCGACTGGAGAGAGTATGGCAAGCCATAAACCCTGAACGACTCAGGAAAACCCTGCTCGAACTGCTTAACATCTACTCACCGTCCGGGAAAGAAGAGGACATCCAGCTCTACCTGGAAGGGCTCCTGACCCGGGCCGGTTTCAGGGTGGAACGTCAGAATGTAGAAGCTGACCGTTACAACCTGCGTGTCACCATGGGGAGCGAAGAACCGCAACTCTACCTGGTTGGCCATGTGGATACGGTACCGGCATGGGACCTGGAGGAATTCGGACCAGAGGAAAAAAACGGGATCATCCAGGGGTTAGGAAGCGCCGATATGAAAGGGGGATGCGCCGCGATGGTGGAGGCGTGGTTTGCAATAGCAGACGCCATGCAGAGTGCGGAACTGCCGTCGGTCGGTCTCCTGCTGGTTGTGGGTGAGGAGGAGAACGGCGACGGAAGCGCCACCTTCCTCGAATCTTGCCATCCTGACTGGGTTGTTATCGGCGAACCAACCAACCTGGCTCCATGCTTCGCCCATTACGGCTATCTGGAGGCAGGCTTCGTTACGAGCGGGCGAAGGAGTCACTCATCACTCCCTGAATTGGGGCACAACGCCGTTGAATCTATGCTGAGGGTGCTTCTGCATCTTGGGAACTCCCCAATATTCGATCGGGAGAAGTCGGAGATCGTCTATTCGATCCGGGAGATGCGTTCATCGCGGGCCGGCTTTGTTGTCCCTGACCGTTGTGAAACCTGGATCGATCTGCATCTCCCTCCGGACAAAGATCCGGCAACACTCCAGAAAGAGATTCGCCGGATAGCTGCCGACGCAGACATCTTCATCCCAGGCCTGGATCTTAAGATCGACTTCGATTTCGTCGCCTCCGGCTACGACCTTGAAACCGACAACCGACTTGCGCAGATTCTGCGGGAGATCCTTCCGGGGCTTGGGCTGGAACTTAGATTGGAACCATTCCGATCCCATTCCGACGGCAACCTGTTTTTTGCCGCCGGAACCAAGCCGCTCATTCTCGGCCCCGGCTCCCTTGAAACCGCCCACACCCCGGACGAACAGGTTATTTTTGCCGAAGTGCTCTCTGCAGCCCGCATTTATGCGGCTCTCTGCCTCGGTACCACTTAAGGGGATAAGAAGCCAGCCTTGATCTGCATCAACCCTTCAACTCGAACGCCACCTTCAGCACCACCTGGTATTCGGTGACCTTGCCGTCCTCACCCACATGACCGCGGATATCCTGGACCTCAAACCAGGAAAGCTTCTCAATGGTCTGGTGCGCCTTCCCCACCGCTGCCTGGATGGCCGCCTCAAGTCCGTTCTTGGAGACCCCGATCACCTCCACCTTCTTGTAAATCCTGTCTTGACCGTACATAAAACCTCCTTTAATGCATGATAGTACCTAAAGCGTACCACACAGAGTTCGCTCGTAAAGACTTCACTTGCCGTTCAGATCGTGATATCTCTACTTCTTGCCAAGGAGAGTGATGTGAATGGAAACACGTAACAGATTTTTTCTCTTCCACGGGCTGGTAGTCGACCTGGAGCAGTTTGAGGTCATGGTTGACGATAAAGGGTGGCATACCTACCAGATCGTCCGCCACCCTGGTGGAGCCGGTGTGCTGCCGCTCCACGACGACGGCACAGTCACTCTGATCCGCCAGCTCCGACCTGCAGTAGATGCTTACACACTAGAGATCCCCGCAGGACGCCTCGGCCCCGGCGAGGAGCCGGTGGCGTGCGGACGCCGTGAATTGGAGGAAGAAACCGGCCTGGCTGCCTCCCATATTGAGCCCCTTGGTCTCATATACCCTTCCCCGGGAGTATTTGATGAGACTGTCCATCTCTTTCTCGCCACAGGTCTTACCCAAGGCAAGCCCCAGCCTGAGCAGTACGAGGATATCACCACTTACCGTGTGCCACTTTCCGAGGCCATGGCCATGGCTCATGACGGTCGGATAGTGGACGGCAAAACCATTGCGGCGCTGATGCGAGCCAGCAGGAGGGAATTATGATCCTGCAGGCCGTTGTCGGATCCGCTCAGACCGGGCTTCGCCTTGATGACGGCCTGAAGGCGCTCTTCCCGCAGCTCTCCAAGACCGAGATACGGCGCCTCCTAGATTGGGGAAGTTGTACGATCAACATGGGCCTGGTACGGGTCGCCTCACGTCAACTCAAGGTCGGTGACTCCATTGCCATCGGCCTCATCGAAAAAGAGCGCTGCCTTGACCTGATCTACACAGCAGGCGACATGCTCTACGAGGACCGGGACTGTCTTGCCGTGAACAAGGGGGTGGGAATTAACAGCCAGCGAACCCCTTATCAGCTGAAAGGGACTGTAGAGTACGCCGTAGGGTGCTACCTTCGCTCTCAGGGACTCCTGGAGGAAGCCAGGGTCGTTCACCGGCTAGACCGGGGGACATCGGGAGTCATCTTCTTTCCTAAGCACAAGTCGGCAGCAGCCCAGATTGCCGGTGAATTCAAGGCGGGCAGGGTAGAGAAGGTCTACTGGGCAGTGGTCGCGGGGAATCCGACTGAGGATTCCTGGGAAGTAGACGCCCCCATCGGCAAGCTTAACAAGTTCCGCTACGGGGTGATGAGGCCAGGGAAGGAGTCGGTGACCGGTTTCCGGGTGATCGCAAGGGGGGCGGATGCAACCCTGATTGAGGCACGTCCCGTTACAGGCCGAACCCACCAGATCAGGGTCCACCTCTCGCACTCCGGGCTGCCGATCATCGGCGACACCTCATATGGCGGGCCTCCTCAGACCAGGATCATGCTACACTGCCGGCGAATGGCATTTCGCGGCCCCTCCGGACAACCGGTTTCAGCCACTGCGCCAATCGACGAGGCCTTCCGCCAGATCTGTAACGTTTATGATATCCCTATTAACATGGATTCTTTCGAGTAATGCACCATGGACAGTGAAGAAAAACTGTATAAGAGAATAAAGAACCAGGTGGGGCAGGCCGTTGCTGATCATTGCCTTATACGTGAGGGGGATCGGATCGGGGTGGCGGTCTCAGGCGGCAAGGACTCCTACACCATGTTGCATATCCTGGAAGCCCTGCGGAGGCGTGCACCTATCCGCTTCGAACTGATGGCCCTCACCATTGACTCAGGCTACCCGGGTTTCCGAACCGATATTATTGACGGACACCTGAGGGAGAATGGCTTCGAGCATCACATCGAAAAGACCGACCACTACGGGATCATCCAGGCAAAACGGCGGCCCGGCTCATCATACTGTTCCATATGCGCCCGACTGAAACGGGGTGCACTCTATGAGCTGGCGCAAAGATTCGGATGCAACAAGCTGGCACTGGGGCACCATCTGGACGATTTCGCTGAAACACTCCTCCTCAACCAGTTTTTCGTCGGATCACTTAAGTCAATGGCTGCATCCATGCTCGCCGACAACGGAGTCACCACGGTGATCCGCCCATTGGTCTATACTACGGAGGCAGAGATCATCCGATTTACCAACATCAAGAAGTTCCCTGTTGTATGCTGCCGCTGCCCGGCCTGCGGAGAGGCCGACCAGCAGAGAAAGCGGATGAAGCGACTGATTTCGGAGCTGGAGCGCGACATACCTCACATTAGGCAGAGCCTCTTAAGAGCGCTGTCAAACGTACAGCCCCGACACCTGCTTGACAGGAGGATTTCAATCTCCTCCGACGGTCCGACCTGAGACGAACTCCTCTTGTCCGCCGCTTCTCCCCTGCCCGGCTGAGCTTCAAGACAGAGCACTCATCCCTCACCGTAACTATCCCGCAATAAAGTACAAGCGCAAATCCGAACGCAACCAGCGGTTCCATGCTCTCACCTCCACCCATTGATAGAGAGATGGTATCAGACATGTATGACAGAATATGTCATTCGTACGGATGTCGATGAAAATAAGTTCAGGGGTGGATTTGAGCCTCTTGCAAAACGTTATGAGGAGGCCAATATGCAAGGCGCAAGCGAGCGAGGAAGTGAGGCGTACAACAAGTACGTTGAACTTTTGAGCGAGCGGCGATGCCGCAGATCGGCCCCGCAGTAGGTTTGCAAGAGGCTCATTTATTCGGATAATGCTGCGGGGAGGTAAACCCGGATGATTGTCCCTTCGCCTTCGACGCTTTGAAAGACCAAAGCTCCTGCATGGCTCTTTATGATACTTCGGGCGAGTGTCAGCCCCATCCCGATACCGGGGAGGGCCGGCTTGGTTGAGAAGAACGGTTCGAATATCCTGCTCAGTATCTCTGCAGGGATGCCGTGGCCCGTGTCTGCAACGGTCAGACATACGTGAAGCCCCGGCCTGGAACCGGGATGGTGTTTGCAGAACCCATCATCAAGCATTACAGGCGCTGCCTCAATCGTCAGCACTCCCCCATTGCCCATGGCATCCAGCGCATTTTCGGCCAGATTCCGCAGCATACGTGCCAACCGCAGCGGGTCACCAAGGGTTGCCGGGGTATCAGGAGAACTCTTGTACAGCATATCAATCTGCCCGGTGAACCGGGGACGGAGATCCTCCAGAAGATCGCCCACCAGAACGGATATATCTACAGGGGTTTTCTGTTGTCCAACCTGCTGGAAGCTTGCCAGGAGGTGGTTAATGAGCCAGGCGGCCCGCTCAGACGCCCTTTCGATAGCTGCCACTCCAGCGGCAAGAGGATGATCGTCGGCAAGTTCACGCTTCAGAATTGTTGAGTAGCCTAATATCGGGGTGAGGAGGTTGTTAAGATCATGGGCAACGACTCCTGATGCAAGACCAATAGCCTCAAGCCTTCGAGCTTGGGAAAGCTGTTCTTCCAGGAGCTGAATCTTCAGATCGCTTCCGCCGCTAAAGCCCTTTTCATCGTCATCGATCCCCTGCTGCTGGTCTGCCATTGAGACGCGCTCCGAAGAAATGCTTTTTATCTCATAATAAACTTTACACCGCTATAGAGTACCCGCAAAACATCGTCAGTCAACGTCTCAGCGGAATATTGCTCCAAATTCCATGTTTACAGGGAATTCTCGCTGGTATATCTTTAGACGATTCACAAAAAAATGCACCATGGAGCCCTGTAATGCCTCAACGCTACGTTCAGCCGCTCAGGATAGCCACTCAGTGGGGGTTTCTGCTCTTCATACTCTATCTAGGGCTAAGATTCACGCAGTTCGTCGCTTATTTCAGCTCAGGAGGGACCGTATCTTTTGTTCCCCGTCCGGTAGGGGTTGAGGGGTTTCTCCCGATCTCCGCGCTGATGGGGCTTAAGGACTGGTTTGTCAACGGCTCGATCAATACGATACACCCGGCTGCAGTGGTCATCTTCCTTACCGTGATCTTTGTCTCTCTGCTGCTTAAACGCTCTTTCTGCTCTTGGATCTGCCCGGTAGGGACCATTGAGGAACTTCTCTGGAAGCTCGGCTTCAAGCATCTGCGCCGTAACTTTCAACCCCCTTCCTGGCTGGATTTGCCGCTACGCGGCCTCAAGTACCTTCTTCTTCTTTTATTCCTCTTCTCCATTCTGTGGCAGATGCCGGCCAAGGCCATTGCAGAATTTCTGAACAGCGACTACCACAAGATCGCCGATGTGCGGCTTCTCGATTTCTTTTTGAACCTTGCAGGGATACCGCTGGTGGTGATATTGGCCATGGTACTGGTTTCGATCCCGGTCAGGAACGCCTTCTGCCGCTATCTTTGCCCCTACGGTGCCCTGCTCGGGCTCGTCTCCATGCTTTCACCGGTCAAGGTTGCCCGGAACAGAGCGACATGCGTCTCCTGCGGGGTCTGCAACCAGTTCTGCCCCTCCTATCTGCCGGTCATGGCAAAAAAGCGGATCCACTCGCCCGAATGTATCGGGTGCTGGCGATGCATCAGCAACTGTCGGTCTACGGGAGCACTGGAGATGAAACTCCCCGGTAACCGGATTGCCGTCGCAGGTTTTCTCTTCGCTGCACTGGTGGTGGGACTCTTCTGGGGAGGCTCTCTTCTGGGGAGGGCAACCGGCCACTGGCAGACATCCATTACCACTGCCGAATACTCCAGACTGCTGCAGAAGTAAAAAGGGGCGCCAATCCTCTATGGCGCCCCTTTTTAACATCATTCAGCCTTCATTCAACCGGCTACTGATCCTCATCCTCGCCGATCGCGATCTCCCTGTAGACTCGATCCTCCTCAAACCGCTTGGTCTGGGCCTGCTGCCTCTCGATATCTGACTTGCACTTGACGCAGTGGCGCGCAAACGGAAGCACCTTGAGCCTTCCGAGGGGGATATCCTCCTCGCACTCCTCGCAGACCCCATACTCACCATCTTCAAGCCGCAATAGCGCCTCATCGATGCTGACCAGTTTCTCACGCTCACGGTCGCCGAGTAACATGCCCAGTTCGCGGTCACGCTCAGTAGAAGCCTGATCGTAAATGTCGCCGCTCGGTTCGCCGGTAACCACAGTGGCCCCGGATTTAATTGCCTTGCTTATCTCGTTAAGCGTATCCTCCTTCATCTTGAGGAGGATCGGCTTCATCTCTGCCTGCTTGTCAACCATGTATGAAACACTCCGAATCAATTTATGTACCGCCCGTCAAGGCGTCGAAATAATACAGCAATTCCCTCGGTTGTCAAGGAAAAAGCCTCAACCGCAAACTATTGAAATAACTAAGGAACGATCTCGCCGATAAGGTCATAATCAGATGAATCGGTTATACGCAGGCGAACGATATCCCCAACGTTTGCCTGACCTGAAGTGATATAGACCTGACCGTCGATGTCCGGGGCCTGTCGGGAGGTCCGCCCCTTCAGAAGCAGGTCAGTCTCCTCGCTATACCCCTCGACGATC
Organism: Geobacteraceae bacterium; assembly: GCA_043725245.1. GTDB lineage: Bacteria > Desulfobacterota > Desulfuromonadia > Geobacterales > DSM-12255 > Geoanaerobacter. The sequence continues at coordinate 16,833 of JAYSLX010000078.1, forward strand.
ACCTCTTCTTCCACATCTATCAGCCGGCGGTTCCTTTTGAAGGATACCCTTGCCTGTGCCCGCATCAGCTTCTTGTAGCGCTCCCTCTTTACGCGCTCCGAAACTTGATCAGGCATTTCTGCAGCCGGTGTCCCCTCTTCACGGGAGTAGCAGAAGACCCCCAGCCGGTCGAACTGCGTCTCCTCCACAAAATGGAGAAGTTTCTTGAAATCTTCATCGGTTTCGCCTGGGAATCCGACGATCAGTGATGTCCGCAAGGCGATTTCAGGCACCTCTATGCGGATTTTTTCTATCAGCGCTCGGATTTCCGACTCTGAGCTGCGGCGGTTCATCCGCTGCAATACCGGGTCGCTGATGTGCTGAAGCGGCATATCCAGGTACTTGCAGACCTTCTCCCCCTCACGGATCACCTTTATCAGACCGTCAGTGATCCCGTCGGGATATGCGTAGAGAAGCCTGATCCAGCGCAGCCCTTCCAGGTCGTGCAGCTGGCTGACCAGCCACTCCAGGTTCACCCCCTCGCCAAGGTCGCTGCCGTATCTGGTTATATCCTGGGCCACCAGGTTGAGCTCCCTGGCACCGTTGGCCACCAGCCTGCGCGCCTCCGTCAGAACGAGTTCGGGAGTGCGGGAACGGAAGGCGCCGCGGATGCTCGGTATGACGCAGTAGGAGCAACAGTTGGAACACCCCTCAGCAATCTTCAGGTAGGCGGTGTAGAGCGGCGTAGATTGCATCCGGGGGAGGTCGCCGTCGTAAAGATAGTTTGGGTCCCCGGTGTAGAGGATCTGCCCCTCAACCCCTTCCTTTTCGGCAATGATCTCGGCTATCCGCGGGTAATCGCCGGTTCCGACGAAAATGTCGACCTCAGGGAGCTCTTTGGCCAGTTCCTGCTGGTATCGCTGCGGCAGGCAACCGGCCACGATCAGCAGCCTGCAACGCGCATCGTGTTTCCGGTCGGCCAGATCAAGGATCGTGTCGATGCTCTCCTGCTTGGCCTCTTTGATGAAGGAGCAGGTGTTGACGATGATAATATCCGCCTCATGCTCATCAGTAGTGATTGCATACCCGTTGTTGGAGAGGTAACCGAGCATCACCTCTGCATCTACCAGGTTCTTCGGGCAACCGAGGCTGACCATGCTGACTTTTTCTTTATTAGCTTCTTCCACAAAGACCTCTTTCGGTGCCTGTCTGTTAGCAATTAGCCTGTTCAACTGATGAGTTGTACATCAAAAACATATGGTATGTAAAGGATTCAGCAAGCGAAGTGCGTGACATAACCGATTCAACAGAGCCAAAATCTACACCCAGAGAATTTTTACCAGATGCTCTACCTGCCGGAACTCCGGATCGCCCGTAACCAACGTCGCGTTATGCTCGATGGCGGAGGTAACGGCAAAGGTGTCGGCGTATGACATGGCAAAGCGTGCTTTCAATTCGGCGGCACGAAAGATAAGCTCATTGGGGCAAGGGAGGATTGTGAAGTCGAGGTTTTTGAGTTTTACAAACATTTGCAGCTTGGCCTGTTCACCCGATCTGCGTTGTATGATGTAGATGAGCTCTCCGACATTGATAGCTGAAATCAGGCGAGGAACTTCATTTGTTGAAGCCACTTTCAGCAGCTCTTGCACCTTTTCAGCTCCAGGCTCCCGGTAAAAAAAACGGAGCAACGCAAAGCTGTCGAAAAGAATGCTATTCATTCCTGAAATCCTTGCTGCGCTCCTTCAAAAGCTCTTCTGCGACTGAAGGTCCGCCATCATGCAAGAAACCATAAGCATCATCTACCGGCTCCTTTACAACCGGCACAATGCAGACGACATTGCCGTACTCCACAAAACGCACCTCGCTTCCGGGTTCGATGTGATGCCGTTTCCTTATATCGCCAGGTATGAGAACCTGTCCTTTTACCGTTACTTTTGATGCCTTTTCCATGGCGCACCCCCAAAAGTATTACCTTTACATCAAATTGTAATACCTGTTGCTAAAATCTTCAAGCTGAAAAATGTAGGCTCTACCCGCGACACCGTCGGGTAGACAGTTCTCTTGTGGTCGAACATGAAGTCAAACGCCTGCTCGATTTCATTTTTCTGTTGCCTGGATAGCTGCACACGATGGGAACGATTTGCGGTGTATTCCGGGTCATTAACCCACGGAAACTTGTTTCTCAGGCGGGGACTCTTGTTGTATTCGTCCTGCAGCTCCTTGATTACATACAGGCAGTATGGCGGTTCACCGAACTCGGTTTTGAGCAGGGGGCGGATGCTTTGCGCCAGGCGGAAATAGGCGTTGGTATCGATGAGGATCTTATTTTGCGGCACTGCACAGCTCCTCATATACGTTCTGGGCGTCGATGAAAGGTATATTGAGGATGCTTTGGACAAAACTTGCGGGCTTATGATCCGTGTTCAGATAATTACTGAGAATATCGAAAAATGGGCTTTTAAATGTTTCTTTGGCGCAGGCAATATAGCGGGATGATGGCGGCTCTTTGGTAGCAAAGAGAATCTCGCTTACAGGCTTGAACATTTTATTGAAATTTATAGTCGCCTTATGGATTTCTTTGTCCGAGTCGAGATCAATCCTTGCCGTCCCCTTGAACTCGGCGTACTTGTTGATTTCGTAGTATACCGTCAGCGGCGACACAACAAGCTTGGCAGCAATATCCTTGATGCGGTTGATCTGCTGGCCGATGTTGCTCGTGTTCCGTAACGCCTCGTACTCCCTGGCTGCCAGCTCCTGGGGAATCAGCAGCGCCCCGGCAAACGCCTCGGCAAAATCCTCCCCTTCGTCGCCCTGCAGTTGCGGAGCGAGCACGTGGCCCAACTCATGGGACATCCAGAACTTGAAATCATGCAGACGGCAATCGAGGTTCAGGTAAATCCAAGTTGACAGCGACTCGGGCAAGTGGATATGCAAGGCGTTTTCATGCTTGTCTTTGTGCGCCCAGAGCACCGGTACAAGAACAGCATGAAGTTTGCCGAAGAAATCGATCAATTTTTCAAAGTGGATTTCGCCACCTTCAAGCACGCCAATCTCTTCCCGAACCCGCCGGGCGGCCTTATGCACATACTCGTAGTCGCTTACCGGTTTGCGGAGCGTTGCCGGTTGGACCTGGTCGTCGAAGGGGAGAAATGGAACAAGCGACTCAAGAATGCGCCCAATATCCTTTGCCTGTTCCACATATTCCGGGGTGATCTTGTGCGCCCCTTTTTTGCGAAAGGCAACAACCGGCTCGTTCGGTTCCGGGAGCTTGATGACCATATCCGAGAAAGACAGGGCGAGCAGACGCGCCAGCTTCAGGAGCTTGTCCGGGCGGGGGTATTTTTCCTGTTTGAACCACTGGGAGACGGTTTCGCGGGAGACTTCGAGGGCTTTGGCAATGGATGACTGGTTGTGGCCCAGGGTTTCCGCCTGGCGGGACAGCTTCTCAATATTGAGTGAATTTATCATGGGTAACCTGTATATACCAATGTCAACTTTTGTCAACTATAGTATACATTTTTTATGATTTTAGCGTCGGATTTTTTTGGCTTTTGCTGTTGGGGTCTTGCCACGTTCCGCCCGTATCCGCTCAAGCAGCACCGCCGCCGGCTCGTCGTCCGGGTTTTGCGGCACCAGTTCACCGCGAAAGGCCTTGGCGAGGATGGATTGGGTGAGCTTGTCCACGTGGGCCTTGGCCGTCCGGTAGCGGGTTTCCAGCTGGTCGGCCAGTGTGAAGAAGGATTCGACGCGGCGGACGATTTCTTGTTGTTCGTCTGAAGAGACAATCGGGAAACCCATGCTTATCGACTTCCGGTGCAGCTTTTTGGTTAATTGTTAAAGCAATTTGCTTGGAACAGATCTCTTAAACTATTTTTTTATTCAGTTCTGCAAGAATGTATTTTCTGGTTCCATTGTCTTTTGTATTTGCATTAATCACAGCCTCGGCAGTCGTTCCGCTTCCTGCAAAGAAATCAAGAACTGTGAAATCATTGCCAGTTACCATCGAAATTAGGTATTCGATAGCCGTGGAAGAAAAAATGCTCCTAGGAGTCTGTCGGCCTTGAGATTCTGACCGAATCAACTTAACCCGTAAGTTGATTCTACTGGCCATCCTGATCAGTCAACAGATACCGTTTCGA
>JAYSLX010000079.1:0-6699 GCA_043725245.1 Geobacteraceae bacterium
CAAAGAGCAAATGCCACGCTGAACGAAGAAAACGGTTGAAAAAATACGTAACAGGAAGAAAAACCACTCATACAAAGAAGTTTTTCAACGGCCTGCTAAGTTCCGGATTTTTGAAAGGGTCATGGCCGTTGTCAGGAAAGAGATCAGCCGCATAAACATCTCCCAGTAAACGAAATAGGCACGAGAATAGGGATGATGGGTTAAACGATCCGAAAAATACCAGCAGACAGCAGAGGCAATGGCGATACATATCCCGTCTTTGGGGCCACAATACCAAGCTGCGATTGCCACCGGAATAAAGTAGAAGATGAAAAACCCAAACTCGTATCCTGTAATGTAGTCGAGCCATCCTATCAATAACAACACCGACAGACTCACTACTCTTACAATACCAGAATAATCTGCAAAGACAGTGGGGTGCGTAAATCGCCATTGTGCGACAGGATTTGATATATTGATTTGTAATTTATCCATTCAGAACCATCCTTTATCAACTACCATAATTCATACAAAATTGTTCTCTGCTTACGACCGTAATGTCAGACATTATCATATGCTTGCCGTAAGTCTTCCTCTCAAATTCCCGCCCAATGAACCCGGACAGAATGCTATTTTCCCACAGAAAAGCAAAAAACCGCCCCACCGGTAAAATCCCGGCATAGGCGGCTGTAAACTCGGTATGGATCGAACCATCCTATCCTCCATTAATCGCCACCAAACTAACCCCATCTCTCTCCCCTGTCAAGAAAATCATCTTAGAAAGACGGGCTGAAGGCTGAAGGCTGAAGGCTGAAGGCTGAAGGCTGCGAACCAAACAAGAGGCGGGGGGTATGTCAAGGGAATAGCGGCGGTAAGGGAAAGGCCGGGCAAAGCTCATGCCCTCTTATGCCAGTGCTTCGGATCTCTCATGAATTCTAGGATCGTATCGGCTCATCAATTCGAAAGGACAAACATTCTTACTAACAGGAAGGAACATTCGGACGTGCTGATGCAAAAAAGGAGACCACGATAAGGAGGGAGTGTTAGTGATTACGATGGGGAAAGAGAGTCGAAGTTCTTCGGCGCACGCTGTTCAAGTATTTCTACCAATTGCCTGGAGGCTTGCTTACGTTTTTGACCGAGGTAATGCAGCAGAATCGTTTCCTTGAGATTGTGCTTAAGCTCCTTGCAGGCTCCCCGCCCCTGACCGATACTGACGTGCGGGCATCCACCCATACATACCGGCAGGAGCGTGCACGCTTCGCAGTCCTGGAAATTAAACGGTCCCCAGTCCAACCACCGCGTAAGGTTTTCCTCCATAGTAGGAGTGCGCTTATCCCGGGAAAGATCAAAAATGGCCTGTGATGGATCCGTAACATCGTTCCAGCACTTAAAAATCAGACCCGATGGCACGATCACCATGGCGGAAGCCCGGTCCGCCAGACAGACATTGCGTCGGGCGCGCGGCAAGCCGGGCTCCCCATACCCCCTGTTCAGCGCCAACAGCTGTAATGGTGACTCCACTCTGGCCCAGGATTGCCCTGTCATGCAATGGTCCGTTACGTCGGCGCACACGTTGGTATACGGGGTGACCGATGCAAAGTAGACCGTTACTCGCCCGAGCAATCCGGCGTTATCCAGTTGATCGAACAGCTTTGGCATGACATCGACATTTCTCTGGTCTACGTTAACTCGAATCGTGATCGTAAAATTGGGATCGGCTTCAGCAATGTTGCCAAGTATTCTGTCGAAGCTAGGATGTTTGCCTGCCATCGGACGCCGGCTGTCATGGACTTCACGAGGCCCGTCGAGGGTGATCTGAGCCCAGGTTACACGCAGGTCCAGCAACCGTTTGCTGACCTTGGCCGAAAGTAGCGATCCATTGGTGATGATGGAGGCGTTATAGTCGGTGGGAGAGGCCAGGAAACGCTCAGTCAGGCGTTCGATGACCGGGAGTTCCAGAAGAGCCTCGCCGCCGAACCAGGTCACGAAAAGCTTTTCCAGCGGAGGAGAATATCCCTTCACGTATCTGACAATCCGATCCTGGATCTCCTGCGCCATGATCCCGGCAGGATGATGCTGGTAACAGTAGCTGCACCGGAAATTACAATTCAGGGTGGGGCAGATCGTCAGGCTGAGCACACCCGTGGGGACAAATTTCGCCTGTTCGTGCTGCTGCCTCAAATAATCCAGTTCGTCAAACTCTTCCGGTATGATTACCGCCTGCTCACGAAAGATCTTATGCAAGGTGATGTGCCTGGAGGTGTCCGACGTGTTAGGTGCTTCGAGGAGGTCATAGGCCGCCTGTCGGTAGGCCTTGGGCACTTCTACCAGCCGCCCTGCAAATCCGGCAAATAGCAGCAGCGTATCGGTTGACTCTACCTCGATAGCAGTAACATACCGTGACTTTTTCCACGATGAAGAAATCATCTGGCCGACTCGTCGAACATATTCCTTCCCACATAATGCATCACTGCTGTCGCCAGATCTTTACTCATGTCTACTCCAAAGTATCGACCCAGCTCCTGGACAAAGGGATGCTTCCAGTGAATGTCAAGTTCGGAGGTGAAGGCGACGCTATTTTGCTCTGAACAGAGGTGATCTGAGCAATCATGAAATATGCACCTCTGAGTGCTACAAAGTTGTGACGAGCAAGAGTTGGTTCCGCACATATTGTTTTTGCAGTGACTTGCATAACAGGTCTCCGCAACGACGGATAATTCGGCGCTTTGGCGTGGCGTGACGCCCGGCTTGGTAACCTGGGTGATGCACATGTAGGTATTGCATTGAGCGTCGCTGTCATGAATTTCGCATATCCCTTTGGAGTACTTGACTACACCATCCTTGACCCCCTCCATTCCAAACCCCAGTGACGTAAAAACAGGCTCATCAAAGCCGATCACCGCGGGCAGAGGATCCTGAGTACTTACCCCCGGGGCCGGAATCGCCATGAATAACTCTGCCGAATCGATGGTATGACCTTTCCAGTGACCACGGCGAGTCAAGAAATCGCGAATGTCATGCAGGAACCCATTAGGCAGAGGGGTTTCGAGTGCGGCTTTGGACAAGCGCAGAGTAGGTTTTACCGGCTTGCGCCAAAACTTTATCTTAGACAGCATCTTAACCGAAAAGCGATGTTCCTTGGGCATAGCCTTCCTCCTGATTAGGATTTGCTGGGTATTGACCTTACCCTGATCGCTCAAGGCTTGGCATTTTGATTTGTGTATTTTAATCTAGCATATATATTGTCTATTGTTTGTCAAGCCACCTGCATGCAAAACATAGTCAAACTTTCGCATTATCGACAAGTTACTGTTTTAGCGCATTTAATAAATATACATTTTTCAAACGGATTTCACCAAGAAATCCGAAGAAATCGGAGACAGATACTGTATATTCCTAATGAACAAAGGAAGTTCTTCACCTCCCGAATTCCCGTCCATCGCCCCAGTCAGAATGCCGTTTCTCTTCTACAAAAGCAAAAAGCCGCCCTACCGGTAAAATCCCGGCAAAGGCGGCTTCAGACTCGGGATAGTTCGAACCATCCCATCCTACATTAATCGCAACAAGATTATCCCCAGCTCCCTCCCCTGTGAAGAAAATCATCTGGAAAGACGGGCTGAAGGCTGAAGGCTGAAGGCTGAAGGCTGAAGGCTGAAGGCTGAAGGCTGAAGGCTGCGAACCAAACAAGAGGCGGGGGAAATGTCAAGGGAATAGCGGCGGTGAGAGGTGGAGAAACCTCATTCGGCAACCGCCAGGGCCACAAACCCTTCCCTCCGTGCCGCGTTGTTCAGCCTTTGAGGAAATCCAGGGAATCCGGGGCAAGGCAATCTATTTCCCGCTTTCTTCGAGCACCTGGCCCGGGCTGACAAACGAGATCCCCTGTCCTGATTTGGCGCCGATCATCACCGACTCGATGATCGGCACGTTCACCTCTCGGTCGGCACTCCATTTGACGATAAAATTTGCGCCGACGCCACCGCTGGCCTCCTGTTCCGAAATGTACAAATAGGTCGATTCTAGCGGTGCCAAGACAATCGGTTTCGGGTAATACCGCTTCAGCAGCTTGCCTTTTGTATCGTAATAATCGGCCGTGACGATCGTTATTGGGTGGACAAGGTCGGTGTTTCTGATGCTCAGAATGGTCGCCAGGCTGAATGGGATGGCCTTGGGCGCGGTAAAAACGTTGGCATAGACCGGCACATAGACGGTCTGCCCCTTGGCCAATGCATATGCGGACGACGGGGAACAAACGGCGCCGGCGGCAAAAACCGACAGAAGGCAGAACAATGTTGCAAGTCTTGCGAGTCTCTGTTGAGCAGCTTCAAGCATGGCAGTTACCTCCGGGATGAATGTGCGGTCGACAATTTTACCTGAGAATAAGTTGTTTTGATCAATCTGACATTATTATGCATTTTGAGAAACGTCCCCGAACTTCCAGGCGCTCCCGCAGCGCTGTCAAGTCGGCGTTCCTGACCATGATATCGAGAAACCTGACCCGGCTTTGTTCCGATCCCTGGCGTTGCTGCCGGAATGACACATCGAGCCACGCCTCGCGTACTGCCGCCACTGCCGCCAGATCGAGCATCAACACCTGCGGGTCGGTGGCGGGAAAGTGGCTGTTCAGATAAGAACGGAACTTGATCAGTAGCCGCTGGTTATTGCAGGCCAGTAGCCAGTTTTCGGGGCGGAATACCTTGCGCAGCGAAAGGGCGCTCAGCCAGGCAAAGAGGAGAAGGAACGAAGCACTGAACAGGGGAACAAACCAGGGAATCTTCCCCAGGTACCACGCGGCACAGATGGCCACAGCTGCCGCCAGAAACAGGAGAATGCCGATCACCTTGGTCACGGCCGATTCCCTGAAGACAACATCATCGGCGGTGAACTGGATCTGGGCTAGGTGGAGGATCTGCATGGCTTCTTTCTCACAAAAGCAAAAAAGCCGCCCCACCGGTAATATACAGGCAAAGACGGCTTCAAACTCGGTATGGATCGAACCATCCCATCCTCCATTAACCGCACCTAAACTACCCCCATCTCTCTCCCCTGTCAAGAAAATCGTCCTGGAAATATTTTGGCAGCTAGCGTGCTAGAAATAACAATTAAAGTATTCCTATGCGACTACCGATAACTTTCAAGCATGTAACTACCACCCTTTGGGAGGACACGTATGAAACGTAATCTGAAGCTTCTCTACTTCCTGGCCCTCATCGCGCTAACGATTCTCACCTCATGCAGCAGCAGTTCTTCTGCTCCCGTCGCCACAGGTGCCAAAGCCTGTATCTCCGGCAAGGTCGACGCAGGCTACTCTGTCTTTGCCTCCCGCTACTCGTTGCAGCGAATGCTTGCCAGCCTCGGACCGCGCCAGGCTTTTGCTGGGTTCGCTCCAACGGTTGACAAGGTTTGGGCGCTCCCCACCGTAAACGGTGACATTTCTTCCGGCAACTTTAGCTACAAAAAAGAGGTGCAGATAAATGCCGACGGCACCTTCTCCCTCAACTTGGATAAACAGGTCAGTCACCAGGGTCAGCTCTATGATGTGGACTGGATCCTGCTGTTGATCAACTCACAAGCCCCAAAAGCCTCCCAGATTGTCGGCTACATCGCCCTGAGTGATACACAGGGAAGTCTCCTCCGGATGCCGATCGGCAGCTCCACCAGCAACATCGACCTGGGAAATATTGCCCAGACCGGTGACGAGGCCCTTTCCTCCAAGAGCATTGCCAATGCAGGCACCTACAGTCTCTCTCTTGAGCAGCTGCAACAGATCGCCAAGAACGACGACCTACTGAAAAATATCAAGAACGTCTACATGAACTACGATCCGGTCAACGGCGTCTACTACGAGCTACAGCCCGGTTTCGGCTGGGCTGACGTTCCGGCCAGCATCAAAAACACATGGTCGGATCCGGCAACTTATACCTATGCCGGTTACCAAATCTACCTCGGCACCAACAACATAACCAACCCGACCTTCGCACAAGTAAGCAGCGACGCCGTAAATGTGGAGCTCTATCCGCCGTCCGATGTCACGGCCAATGGCATAACGTACGGCTCAGGCACCCCAATTACCAGCAGCGGATATTCAACTAACAATGCCACTAACTTCTATGCCCGCAATGACAGCACAAGCATAATGTACAACTTCGTTACCGGCGACAGTTCCCGGATCATGACCCCCATCACGGGCGGCCTCTGGCTGCTGAAAAAGAAAGAGGGATCCTCTTATACCACCTTGGCCCAGTTCGACCTGGGTGTTGCCAATCCGGTGGGTGCAGGAAATCGTCCTCTCTACTATGTGCCGAGAATTATGGTCACCACCGACGGCAGTGACACCATCACGAAAATCGAGCTTGAGTGGTATGAATATAATGCGAGTACCTACGTGAAGGTAGCAGACCAGGCAGGGGTCAACAAGGCGCTCAATAATTCGGCGATCTCCATATCGGGTTATTTCGGAGGCCAACTTGAAGATCGCTATCAAACAGCAGCAAATGCAGCGCCAACCTCCATCAGCCAATTCAATCACCCGTGGAAGTTTATGGGTGCCACTCCTGGCACGTACACCGCCGACAGCATCGCCGTCGACTACGTAATAGGCGGCGTCTCGCTCCGCTTTGTCTGGCGTTTGGCAATGGGCTAATCAGGCAGAAGTACCCCGCGAAAAAAGGCGTGCCGGAAACGGCACGCCTTTTTTCGCTTTTCCACACCTCATTATGC
>JAYSLX010000080.1:0-3747 GCA_043725245.1 Geobacteraceae bacterium
TGAGGTTCCATTGTCGGAAACGGGATGGAAAGTAAAGGTCGCAGAGCTGGTTGCCTCCAGGAGAAGTTGGCCCAGCGGGTCACCGGTGGCCAGTGTCCCTCCGTTTGGGAGCATGAGTGAAGCAAGGAGATCAAAGAAACAGTCGGCATTTATGAAGCCCCGCGCTGTGCCGTCATTTGTTTCGTAGTACAGACCGGGGCTGTGGGTGCCGCCTGAAGATACCGGGATGCCGCATATCGGACAGTGATGCCTGAGCGCAGCCCGCCTGCTTGTATAAGCAGCAACTCGGCGCTTGTCTTCGGAATCAAGCCATCTGCGAAACTGCATAGCGCGCGTTTCCTGGGTTTTGTCAAAGGTCGTCAGCACCTGGCGGGCAAGCATGGCGAACTGGCCATACACATCCGTGCCCCGTGCATGGGTCAGAATAGGGTAGATACGACCGTCAGGATTGGTGTTGAGACTGTCAACCTTAGGGCTTTTTGAGATATAGGTGTCGAGACAGCGATAGCCGCGGTTCAGCGCATATGCCTTGAGTAGGGTCCTCTGGTCGCGGAACAAGCCAGAGAACTTGATACGTGAATCCACCAGGCAAGCTATGAGCGCAAGACTCTTTTTGTCGAGACCTCGACTGTCGAACAGGGCAAAGATATTTTTGCAGTTTTCAAGCGATGCCATATCCTTTACAGGAATAAAGACCTGATCCGCGGCATACAGGGCATTCTGCGTCAGGATATCCAGCTCCGGACGGGTGTCTATGATCACGATGCCGGGTATCTCGGACGTTGCCAATAGACGTGACAGGAACATCGGTCCCTGAACTGTACTGCGGAGTTCTGACAGGAGTGTTGACGATGGTATGTAGTTCACACCAAACTGGCCGGTATGAAGAAGCTCCATGCCCGGAGTACCGGTCAGCAGTTCAGCCACCGTCCCCTCTGTTTTCTGGCTTGAGTGGGAGAACAGCCTGTCTACGGTGAAGTGATTGTCAAAGGAAAAGACCGTGACAGACAGATCTTCCCTGAGCGCCTTCAGAAATATCGCCAGATTGGTTGCTAGGGTAGTTTTGCCGACTCCCCCTTTTTCCGAGGAGATGGTAATAACGAAAGGATAGTTTGACATGGGGTGCATCATAGTATGATAGTGCTGCTTGGTCAACCCCAATGAATAACGGAGCCCAAGGGATTGAACGTGGAACTCTTTGCTGAAAAACGGATACTTAGTGTGTCGCAACTGACCCGATTGATCACCGGGGTGCTGGAAGAGAACTTCGAGCATGTCTGGGTGGAAGGGGAGCTCTCCAATCTGGCGGTACCCGCGTCAGGTCACCTCTATTTCACCCTCAAGGACGCCGGTGCCCAGATTCGTTGCGTACTCTTTCGCGCCTCGGCGCGTGTCTTGAAGTTTATGCCACGGGACGGCATGCGTCTCATCGTTCGTGGTCGGGTTTCCCTGTTTGCCATGCGGGGAGAATATCAGCTGATTGCGGAATATCTTGAGCCTCAGGGTATCGGCGCCCTTCAGATGGCCTTTCTGCAGCTAAAGGAACGATTGTCCACGGAGGGGTTGTTTGACGAAAAGCGGAAAAGGCCTATCCCGAGCCTCCCGCAGCGTGTAGGGATCGTCACTTCACCCACCGGAGCTGCTATCCACGACATTCTGAATGTTCTCGACCGGCGTTTCGCAAACATCCATATCCTCCTCATGCCGGTGAAGGTCCAGGGTGAGGGGGCTGCCGCAGAGATTGCCGCAGCCATCCGCGACTGCAACCTCTACCGCAGGCTGGATGTCCTGATCGTGGGCAGGGGAGGGGGATCAATAGAAGACCTCTGGGCATTCAACGAAGAGGTGGTTGCACGGGCAATCGCTGCATCGAAAATTCCGGTGATATCTGCGGTGGGCCATGAGGTGGATCTGACCATTGCCGACCTGGCAGCTGACCTGCGGGCACCTACCCCCTCAGCGGCAGCAGAGCTGGTTATCTCCAGCAAAGCCGATCTGACGGCGTCGCTACACTCCTTGGAACTTCGCCTTGAGCGTGCAATGGCCGGCCGTTTTTCCGATCTCCATGGTAGGCTCCGAGGGGCCAAGAGGGCGCTCAGGGACCCTGTCATGCTCATAGAGGGTCTCTCGCAGCGCCTCGACTTTCTGCAGGAACGGATGGAATCCAGTGCCAACGGGATGGTCCAATGTCATCAGCAAGGATTTAATGCCCTTGTCAACCGGCTTCGTATGAAGAATCCTGCCGTGCTGGTGAAGACAGGGAAGGAAAAGTTGCAGCTTCTCTCCGAGCGGAGCGTGCGAGCCGTAAGGGTGCATCTGGATCGCACGCACGAAAATGTTGCCCGTTGCAGCGGTTCACTCCAGGCCCTTTCTCCGCTGGCCACCTTGGGTCGAGGCTATTCAATAGCCTCCAGGACCATCGACGGTCTGGTTATTCGCGACAGCAGGCAACTTGAGGTCGGCGAGCGTATCAACCTGAAGCTCGCCCGTGGAAAGGCCCTCTGCACCGTTGAGGAGACCGATTACGGCCAGTGAGCGCTTGACTGACATGGTCGAATGCGTATAATGACAATTTTATTTTTCTTGAATGGAACTGAAATGGCAGCAGAAAAATTTGAATCATCCCTGAAAAAGCTCGAAGAAGTGGTGAAGCGCCTTGAAAGTGGAGAACTCTCTCTTGATGAGGCGCTTAAGGCCTTTGAAGAGGGTGTTCGGCATGCCGGAATCTGCAGCAGCAAGCTCAATGAGGCTGAAAAAAGGGTGGAACTCCTGCTGAAACAGAAGGACGGCAGCTTCCGGACAGAAATATTCAAATCAGAGGACTAATCATGTGGCAGGGGCACCTAGCCGCAATGAGAGCGAGACAATATGGATCTCAAGCAGTACATAAACGATCGTTGTGCCCTGGTAGATGCTGCACTGGATCGCTATCTTCCACCTGAAACCGAACTCCCTGCATCTCTGCATGCGGCCATGCGCTATTCCATCTTTGCCGGCGGGAAGCGGATCAGGCCGGTCCTCCTCCTTGCAGCATCCGATGCGGTCGGTGGTAGCCTGGAATGCGCTATGCCGGCAGCGTGCGCCATGGAGATGATCCATACCTATTCGCTGATTCATGACGACTTGCCGGCAATGGATGACGATGATTTCCGCCGCGGGCGTCCCACCAATCACAAGGTTTACGGAGAGGCAATCGCCATACTGGCTGGTGATGCGCTTCTCACCGAGGCCTTTGTCCTCATGGGGAATCCGCTCCATCTGAAGACCGATCCGGAGCGGATGCTTGCCGTGATCCGTGAGATCGCCTGCTGTGCCGGTTCACATGGTATGGTCGGCGGTCAGGTTGTTGATATGGAGAGCGAAGGGAAAAATGATGCCGATATTGCGACGGTCCAGTACATCCATGTCCATAAAACTGGTGCCCTCATCAAGGCCGCTGTCAAGGCAGGTGCAATACTGGGCAGTGCAACGCCCGAACAGATAGTTGCCCTGACCCGTTATGGCGAAGCCGTTGGTCTCGCATTCCAGATTGCCGACGATATTCTGGACATTGAGGGGACCACCGAGGAGATCGGCAAGGATGCCGGCAGCGACCAGGCCCGTGGCAAAGCAACCTATCCATCGGTAATCGGTCTGGCAGATTCCAAGCGTCGTGCTGCAGAGCTTGTGGAGATGTCGTTGATGGCCCTCGAACCTTTTGATTCCAAAGCTGATCCCTTGAGAGAGATTGCACGATACATAATAGCC
>JAYSLX010000081.1:0-12281 GCA_043725245.1 Geobacteraceae bacterium
AGAAAATGGCCAGAAGTTGTGGGTAGCTGTCATGGAAACCAAGGTAGGCAAGGGTGAACTCGTAGAATTCCCCGATTCACCGCCAATGGTCAATTTCCAGAGCAAGACCCTCAACCGGACCTTCGACAAGATTATCTTCGCTCCCGGCCTCCGTATAGCCGGCAAGTAATCTTCCTCGACATACCTCCATGGAAAAGGCGAAACCTTATGGTTCGCCTTTTTTATTTCTGCGGTGATGTATCTCAGGGTGCTGGCCACCTGACATGAGTGTTTTTGCGCGCTGGAAAGCTGCCCGTGCCCCTTTTTCATCTCCTACCATCCTGGCAACATCACCAAGGGCACTAAACCCCGGAGCATGAGCCGGTACAATCTCGCAAAGCCTTTCGAAAGAGTCCCGCGACATTTCGAAGCGGTCGGTTTCAGCGTAAAGCTCCCCCAAGGCCAGCCATCCCCAAGGGTTGTCAGGTTCACGTCGCACTATTTCGCGGTAATCGCGTTCGGCGAGCTCACTGTCACCCTTCTCCGCAAAAAATTCACCCGACATCAGGTTAGTCGCATGGCAGTACCCAAGCAGCTCTTTTTGCCGCACAAAGTCCTTTCGTGTGAACTGCCCACGTGTTCCGGCTTTATTCAACATAGTCATCAAGCGCTGCAGACCCTGACCGGCATCCCTGCCGTTCATTACCGGTAAGACCGAAGATGATTCCCGCTCGAAGAGGTCATCGGGGATAAGCCCTCCTCTTACAGCATCCTCGAACAGTGCTGTTCCCGGATAGTAGACGAGGGGCGACACGTGCCCATCTGCGGGGCGGATATCTGCCAGAAGGCGGCCTGTAGCATCCAGATCAGCATCCTCATCAGCAAATACTCCCGCTATAAGATATACCGACAGGTTGATCCCTGCCTGTCGCACCACATTTGCCGCATTCCGTATCTCAGACAGCGTTACGCGCTTGCCGAGAGCCTTCAACACCCTTTCGGAACCCGACTCGATACCAAGCTGGATGCACTCGCATCCGGCCCGCTTCATCCAGCCGAGCATTTCGCCATCCACCGCATTCACCCTGGACTGGCAGTTCCAGAGAATAAAGAGCCGCTCAGCAAGAAGCAACCGGCAGAGCTCGATCACACGATTGCGGTCAGCCGTGAAGGTATCATCACGAATGGAGAAATAAATCAGCCCGTAACGATCCCGCAGGTAGCGGATCTCTTCAATGATGGATGCCGGTGATCGAAACCGAAGCGTTCTACCCCAAAAACGGGGAGACGAGCAGAAGCGGCACGCAGCCGGGCAGCCACGCGAGGTGATGATAAACTCCAACTGGAGGCGCGGATCAACCCCCAGTGGGTCATCCAGGTAACGAGCAGCCAGAGGAAGTGCATCAAGGTCTGCAATCGGAATACGTCCGGGTGTCAAAACCGCCTTGCCGTCCGATTGCCTGATCGCAAGGCCTGCAACCCGATCCAGCCCCCTCTCCCCTCCAGTCATGCCCCTGACCAGTTCCAGCATGGCAGCCTCCCCTTCCCCTGCAACTACTACATCAACAGCCGGGCAGGATTCGAGAATCTGCCGCCAGCGACCTGTCGCATGTGGTCCCCCGAGCACCACACAACAGTCAGGGAGCTGTTGTTTTACGAGTCCGGCAATTCCAAGGGTTTCAACGCGGTTGTGGGTAAACATGGAAAGACCAACCACCGAAGGGCGGTCTGATTTGAGGTGGCCGAGAATCTGATCCCGGCTCATATTTGAAAGGTTTAGTACGCGACTCCGATAACCGGCCTCGGCGAGAACGGCATTGATGGATAGGAGCCCGACGGGAAGCAACGAGGTAAAAGGATCGCCGGCACCCTCTGAATGGGATTTATAGGCGAGCCAGATCAGCATCTGGAGTCACTGAAAGAGAGAGGGAAATATATCAACAGTCGGTTCAATAAAAGCCTCAAAAAAAAATCCGGCCTTTCGACCGGATCTATAACCAATGTTGGAACTGTCAGTTGTTGAGCGAGATTCCGACCGTGTCAAGGGTGTCATTCTTGATTGCATCGTCCGGCGACTCTTCCTCGATCCCCATCAACAGGTCATCGAACCTGAAGACATCGGGGTTGATCTTGCCGATACGCTTTGCCCCTAGATACCGTGCACGATAGTAGCTGGTATTAAGCGTTGAGATAACCACCCGCCTGTCACGTGAGGATGCGTGGATCATCCGGTTATCGCCAAGATAAATCCCCACATGGGAGGGATAGTGCGCATAGGTACGAAAGAAGACCAGATCACCCCTCTTCAGGTCACCTGGAGAGACCTCGTTTCCAACCTCGAACTGCTCTCGGGCGCTACGGGGGAGGGTCACATCGAGCTCACGGAAGACCTTCTGGACAAAGGCAGAACAGTCGAGCCCGCTACGTGTATTACCGCCAAAACGGTAACGGGTGCCGAGGAACCCGAATGCAGCGCTCTTAAGCTGCTTCACGTTGTCACCCTTAGCCTCCCCCCCCTGCTTCTGATCCAACGGCTTGCTCGGATCCGAATCGTTGAGTTCGTTCAGATCGTTCAGGCTCTGTTCATAATCCTTTTCGCTGAAGAGCTCCGCATATCTGAGAGAGTAACGCTTTGCGACCTTTTCCTTCGGCCTTTCTTCGGAGGAGGAATCCTCCTTCAAGGCCAGCACCTGCCCGACCTTGACGCGGTTCCCCTTAAGGCTGTTAATTCGCTTAAGTTCAGCTACAGACACGCCCGTCTTCTTGGCAATCCTGGCAAGGGACTCGACTCGCTTTACCTTGTATACCGCAGGCCCGGTCAGTTCGGCAACTTCTTCGGGCGGTCTTACATTGCTGGGGGGGATGATAATGACGGTATTTTTTTTGACCTGAGCGCTCACCAGGTTGTTCGCGCGCTTTAGATCGTCTACGGAAACTTTGTACTTGCGGGCAAGGGAGTTGATGGTCTCGTTTCGCTTGACCTTATGTGTTTTTGCAGCGTGGGAGAGAGAAGGAATAACAGCAAGACATATGCAGAGCATTAAAGCCCTTATACAGTTCCGCATGGATACTCCTGTAAAGATTTGAAAAAGTTGTTTTATAATAATTTCAAAACCTTAGGTTTTATATAACAGTAATTATGAAATGTCAACCTCGAATCAGACGTAATTTAGTTTTCTACTGTAATTACAAGTACTTTAACCTGGCCATCATACAGGATTCTCACCATGGATGCAGGTCTCTGAACAGGTTTCTCAATAACATCATCACGGTGAACGCCGGAAAGGTCGACCACCTCAGTCTGCACCTCTTCAAGCTGGCTGATAACCCCGGCCGGCCCCTCCACAAGGACCGTATCAGGCTCGGCTACCAGCCGGCGAAGCCGCTGCTTTCCAGGCAGGCGACCAACCGTCTTCACCTTCACATGAATCAACTTGCGAACCTTGTGATCAGCAGTCACTCGGACGGTTGATGGGTTGACGCTTGTGACAACTACACCTAGCGGGAGGTTGAAGTCATCGGTCCGAATGGGGAGAGTGCTGCTACCCTCTTTCAGCTTCGCCAGGTTGATATCAGCAACAATATCGAGCTGCTTCGGAGAGGGGATGAGGCTGGAAAATACATTCAGCTGCACTTCCACCTCTTCCGGGACACTCTTCACCAATACCACTTCATCGGGAAGATTGTGGAACTTGATGGGGACGGTGACCGTCACAATCCCCCCCTGCTTCACAGTAATAACCAGCCAGCAGACAAACACCAGGGCAACAGTGATCAATTTCGGCCAGAAATTCCTCCGCAGCCGCTCTCGCATTGAAAGCTTCTCAACAGGAGGAGCCCCAGCAACCAGAAGCTCGTTCAGGCGGCCTGAAAGCTGCTCCTGGGAATCGAAGGTCTCAAGGCTTCCGGAAAGAGCCAGAGAGACCTCACCACGTTCCTCAGACACCATCACCACAACAGCATCGGAGCGTTCGGAAAGGCCGATTCCAGCCCTGTGGCGGGTGCCGAGATTTCTCGGGAGGTCATGATTTAACGAGAGTGGGAGATGACAGGAGGCCAGGGCGATCCTCCCGTCGCGGATCACGACAGCGCCGTCATGTAGAGGGGTGCCGTTCTTGAAGATCGAACCAATGAGCTGTCCGGAAACGATTCCGTCCAGCGGGACGCCGTGGTGAAGATATTCGTCCAGAGGCTCGCGCCGCTGGAAGGCAATGAGTGCGCCTGTCCTCTCAGCTCCCAGGCCGAAGAGCGTAGTAGATAGCTCCATAAGGTCGAGCTGCTGAAGGCTCTCCTGCCGACCGAAAAAATTTCGCAAAAGGCTGAAGCGATAGAGCGCCTGGCGGATCTCCACCTGGAATATTACAATGATGACCACAAAAACGACAGTACCTAACTCCTGGAGTATCCAGCTGGTCATGAAGAGGCCGAGAGTTCTGGTAACCATGTAGAGGAGCGCAAGAAACCCGAGCCCGAGGACGATCTGCAAGGCCTTGGTATTCTTGAACCAGCTGTAGAGCTGATAGATCAGAACACTCATGATGATGATGTCGGCGACATCCTGTGGACGGACAAACGGAATCAGAATCTCTCCTGGACAGGCTTCTGCAGGGTTATCAGCAAAGACGACACTATCAGCCACGCACAATTTTACTGGTGAGACGTAAGCGATTGTGCTAAAAACTCATTCGGCTCAAACAGGCCATCTTAAAAGTTGATTTAATAGCATTTTTCAGGGGAAATGGGTAGGTCTAAATGTACAAGCTGACGGATAAAGGTGAGCGGATCAGGGAGATGTTCGACACCATCGCCCCCCGTTACGATCTGCTGAACAGGTTGCTCTCGCTCGGAATAGACCGCCGCTGGCGCACCTTTGCCGTGGCCCAGATAAAGAGTTCGCCTTCCGGCAAGGTCCTCGACATTGCAACGGGAACCGGTGACGTTGCCCTTGAGGTCGCTCGCCAGACCTCAAATGATGTAACAATAGTAGGAGCAGACATCAGCCGCGAAATGGTCGAGATCGGTCGACAAAAGGTGGCCGCCTCTCCCTATTCAGACCGGATCACCTTCGAGATCGCCCCATGCGAGGCACTCCCGTTCAGCGACGGAGAGTTCGACTCCACAACCATAGCCTTCGGCATCCGCAACGTGGTTGACCGTCCGAAGGGGCTTAAAGAGATGCACCGCGTGCTCAAACCGGGGGGTCGGGCAGTGATTCTTGAATTTTCCATGCCCTCATCACCCCTTTTTGAACGGCTCTACCGGTTCTACTTTCTCACGGTCCTCCCAAAAATCGGCGGCCTTTTCTCAAAGCAGAGTGCATACCAGTACCTTCCTGACTCTGTACAGGAGTTCCCATCACGCGATGAGTTCAAGGCAATGATGGCTCATGCAGGTTTCGTTAATATCTCCCATTATGACCTGACATTCGGCATTGCCACTGTTTATCTTGGTGAAAAATAACATCGACTATGAAAATATCAGTATTTCTGATCGCGTCTTGCATCACTCTTATGGCTGCAGATGTTCAAGCTGAGATTTATACATGGAAGGATTCCCGCGGAGTCACCCATTACGCAAACAGCATGTACGACGTCCCAGACCGATACCGCGCAAGAGTCAAGACAGTCAACTTGGGGATCGAGGAAAAGGGGGACAACAAGACATCTCAGCAGGTTCAAACAGGAGAGGCAGCATCACAACCGCTTGTCCAGCCTGTGCCGACAGTTGTCAAACCTATAGCACCGCTGCAAAAGAACGATAGAGTACCTAGGCCTTCAGGGAGTTCGAGATGAGATGACGAGTAACGATCACCTAGAAGTATCATCCTCTCTCTGAACTACCTCGGCAGAGACAAGATCAACTGATATTTTCCCCAGAGGTATTGTCGTTTCAAGCCTGACCGGAACCCTGTTCTCATCATCGGTAAGCCAGATCATGATATCGCCGGTTCTTCGGAAAAAACCCTCCGTTTTCAGCAAAGGATGAATTACCAACGTTTCAACCTCTCTCTCCCCCGCGAGAATTATTGTCTCCCTTCGCAGAACCTCTATCGGAGTTGGCGCATAGGAGCTGCTGTCGAACAGTTTCAGAATAATGCTCTTACCAACCTCAATCGGCTGCTTCCTTATAAAATAGATACCGGTGATGATGTCGAGCGCATCGGCATCTTTCACAGTATACTCCCGGTACCGCCTCCTGATCCGGTCAGCCCAGAAGACCTTCTTCTCAGGTATCATCAGCGTGAAACCGGTATCGCTTTTATACGAACCTTCATTCTGCCGTATGGTTGTCATGATGTAGTTACCGCTGATAATGCGGGTCTCGGTCCTGTTGTCAACGAGGTAGATAACGGAAAAGGCATCGTTTGAACGGGCCGTAGAGACAATCCGCAACTCTCCCTTGTTGTTCGTTGCCTCAAGCAGCGCACTCCCTATCGGCACACCGTACAAACTGATCTGGTACGACAGTTTTTCCTTGTAAGCCGAAAGGAACTCTGAAACCTTGCGATGCGGTGGAACTATTTTGGGTTTGGCAGGAATCTTCCAGCTCTTATCCTGGGTTATATCGTGTTCCGCTGGACTGCTCTTGAGGGGATCAGCTGGATTTTCGGATTCCCTTTTTTCAACAACCGGGATAGCAGGTTGCTTTGTCTCATCCGTAAACGGAGTTGCAGGATAAGAGGCATTCGAAACGCACGAAGAATCAGAATCGGGTTCGGGAGATGGAGTCACTTGCCAAAGGGTTGGCGATGCGCTTGGCTTCGAGGCTGTAGCGGCTCCAGGACCAGTAAACTCTGATTTAAGGTCCAGGGATATGATTCGGTCTGCACTGATCGGCAGGGTAAAGTCGAAATCACCATACCTTGAAATCAAGCGAGCACCGGCAATGTGAGCCAACAGGGAGAGCACGACAAAGAATGCGATATTGATTCTGGATATTGGGCTGGGTTTCACGATTTAGAGACCTGTTTTGAATACCGGACAATGTAGACAAAAATAGCATACCGGGCCGTTGCAGCGACATATATTTGAAAAAGGCCGGCCCCCACAGGGAGACCGACCTTTTTCGGTTGCGGCATCAGGAGATGCCTGGTTGACTATGGACGTTCAGGTGTACTCCATGCGCCGGTGCTTCGGCTCCACTTGATCAGGAAGGTCATTGCCTCGGACGTCCCGGTAATCAGGGTTTCCGGCTCGCCGTTCACGATCGTGAAGGCAGATGCGCCCTTGGTGAAAAGGCCGGACACCGTCGAATGAGTGCTATCACTGTAGATTGCCGGTGATACCGGCAGCGGCAGTAACGAACGTGCAATGGCGGTAGCGCCGACCGACAGGTTCAGGATGCCGTCGTCCAGGTAGTCGATGGTGTCATACAACAGCCTGCGGCTGTAGGTTCGTGCATGGGCATAGGCGCCCGCATCCCTTTTCAAGTATACAACGTTGGAAACGGCACCCAAAAGTTTCGTCCTGTCGCTGTATGGTGTGAAAGTCACAGCGGTCGCCCAGTCTGCGGCGCCTGCTTCAGAAACATTTGATGAAAGAGCTGGATCTACAAGACCGCTTGGCAATAATAAACTAGTCTTATAGGCTCTCACATACCCATTGAGAGGCGGAGGCTCGGCAGCTATTGTGATACCGGTGTTCCTTCTGTTGAAGAGATCGATCGCAAGCTGGAGAGCCGCCTGGTACGCAGCGGACTGCGGTTCAAGGAAGTACTGGTCAAACGCCGAGATGGTCGTGATGGCGTGACCGCCTTCGGATGCATGACATTTGTTGCAGGCTGCGGTGATCGTTTTCTGATCGATTGTAAGTGTGTGATTCGTTGCAGCATAATGGCAGGCAACGCACGGGCCGTTGGAGACGAGGGCAGTATCGGCCGCGGTTATGCCGTCTCGACCGATGATTGCAGGGGTCCCGAGTATCCTGTGAGTACTGGAGATGGTTCCCCCATCCTGGGTGGACTTGAGTGAATTTTGATACGTCGCGGTGGATGCCGCCGTTGTTGTTGTGGAGAGGTTGAGGAAACCCATCTTCACATACATGGTGGTTGCAGACTGCTTGTAATGTGTACGGTTATAGTTTGTGCTGGCAGCGATGATGGCGCCCGGATCTTTCTCGCGGGAGTCATGGCACTGGATACAGAGGTTGGAACCTTTAACATCCGGATACGCTTGCTTGCTGTAATTCAGTGCATACCCGATCGGGTTCCAGCCGTTTCTACCTGTATAGTTGGTGAACGTTGTGCCTGAAAGCGTACGCAATGTTCCGCTGGCCGGGTTGGTATGGCAACCCCAGCATGCAAGTACCTGCCCCGTAGCCGTTGCTGGTTGAGCGGTGCCATTTGGGGTTGCGAGAATTCCAACAAAGCCTGTGGCATTATGGCATCTGTTGCAACCCGGAGTGGTATGATTATTCCAGACACCGCCAGGTACTGTGGCTGCCATCACAGCATTGGTCATGCCGACGCTGCGGTCGTAGGTTCCGTCGCTCTTCTTGGGGTATGCTTCCTGTGCAGCGTATTTAGCCGCAAGGAGACCACCGGCGTGACCGGACTTAGCCCACTCTGTGTAGATAGTTGGCACAACCGCAGTATTTGCAACGTACGTCCCTGCTGCGGTGCGGGTCAGTGTACTGGTATTGGTCTTCGACTCATGGCCATGGCAGTCGAAACAGGGATTCGGGTTCACCGAAGCATCCGGCAGGGTGAATCGCATGCCGTAGCCATTGATCGCGGCTCCAGCTACGTTACCGGGATTAGAGTAGTAGTGTGTAGTGGCAATGATACTGTACCATGCCGTATCATGCTCGAAAGCAGCGGTGGTGGTGCCGCCGGATGCTGTGGCGACCAGAGTGCCGTTGGGGTTGATGTAGGTATGGCACTGGGTGCAGAGGCGGTACTGAGCATTTCCAGCATAAGGGCCACCTAGACTGGGAAGTGTCGTAGCTACACCGACCGTTGCACTCGGATTCCATTCGGAGTCAACACGCAGGTCCTGAGGCTTATGCGTGACATGACATGTGTTGCACTTGATAGGCTCTCCAGTTCCTGCAGCGAGAGCGCCAGGAGCATTTCCCAGGGCATCCATAACTGTCTTGTCGCCGGTATAGCCGAATTTTGCCGCCAGTAAGGCACCCTGATGAGTGTGGCAGCGGTTACACTTCTGCGCTTCCTCAATCGTGACACCAAGATGCTTTGACCCCTCATAGGCAGTTACGAGAGGATACTTGTTAATAGTAGGGAACTCGGCGGTCCTACCCGAATTGTCATGGCACTCCTTGCACTGCACATGGTTCGGCTTGGGAAACGGCATGGGGCCTACGCCGTTATGCATGGCGCCGCCACCGTGGCAGTCCTGACAGCCGACCGAATTCAGGGCATGCACGGATACCTGATATTGCCCATATATGGAATCTCCGGTAAGAGTCTCGACCGAAGCGCTGTGACATTGCGCGCAAAGGGCCTCATTCACCTTGGCTACACCGCCAGATGTTCCTTCTCTGCCGTTTGAACCGCAACCGCCCATGACTGCCGCAGATAGCAGCAATGCAAACATTGCCGAATACTTAAAGACGTTTCTACTCATTCTGATTCCTCCTTACTTGAATTTAGTTTTCAATAGGTCCCCGGCAAGTGGCACTTGCGACAAGTCTTGCCGTCAGTACGATCCTTGAAATTACCGGATTTCCAGCTCTTTGGATGCGGCCTGACCTTGCCTGACGAGTGGCAGCGGACACAGACATCTCCCTCAGGATGACACGTTGCACAGGATTGGAGATTACGCCGCGCTTCTGAGGCATGCTCGCTGGCTGAAGCAGGCGAGTAACCCTGACTCTCTCCCAGAGAGACGTGCGACTTGATCCTCATGCCCCCTTTAGGAAAGCGTGAGTGGCACGAATTGCAGTATTTCTGGTCGTGGCAGCGCTTGCAACTCTGCGGATTGTCCAGGGCCTTTATCGGATGTATGCTCATGAAATCGCTGCGGTGACTCTTTGGTATGTAATTCAGCCGTGCAGCATCTTTTTCGAGGCTGGCATCAATCCCGCCGCCAGAGTGGCAGTCAAGACAGAATGACTGCTTGTGGCACTGATCACAGTTGTGTCCCGCACGACTTGCCAGGGTCCGGTGTTCGCGAAGCCAGTCCATCCCATGGTTGGGGGCCACACCTTCACCCTTGTGGCAGTCGTTGCATTCGGTGATCTTCATTTCAGCATACTCTTTGTGTGACTGCTTTTGCGCCGCTGCCTGCTGTACATACAAGACTGACAGAACGCCAATGAAAACAAGAAACCAATACTTCCTCACAGGTGCACCCCCTTTCTAGAAGTCGTAGTCGAACGCCAGACGACCGCTGACATTTTCATTAAAATGAACGTTGACATCGTTCTGGACTCGACCTGAAACTGCCATATTTTTGGCAATCTTATATTTGCCGCCAAGCCAATAGCGGCGGGCGATTTCATCGTTGGTAAGGCTGTCACGCTGGTAGACATCGTAATTTATGCCGCCTGAGATTTCTGCATTCTTGTTCAGCTCATACGAGGCATCTGCGATGAAACCATTGGTGCTGCCGTAGTATCCGTGACGCTTGTCATATTCGACACCCAGCTTCAAATGCTCGATCGGCCTAACACCGATCCCCACATGATATACATCCGCAGTACCGCCTTCATCATAGTACTGGCGGTTGTAGCCAACATTAGCCGACAGCATTTCACTGAAGTTGTAATCAACACGGAATACACCTTCCTGATAGCGGTCGACTGCAAACACAGAGTAGATAGATGTATAGTCAAAGGTCGGATAGCTCTGGAACCACTCAGCGGTAAATATCAGGTTGCTCATAGGGAAGTATTTTACCCCTGCCTGCACCTCGTTGAATGTTTCCGTAGCCAGATCGAAACGAGTATTTCCATAGAGCCTCAGACTGCTGAACAGGTACTGCTTGAAAGCAGCTCCAATCTGATCACGGGAGACATCTCCCTCGTCCCATTTACGGAACCAGGAGAGTTCAAAATCTGTCTTCTGAAAACCGACTAGGTTGGCAGAAAGGCCCAATGCAGTATTTCCGCTGTCTCCAAGTTCTCCGGTTTCGCCGAAGATTACATCCCGTCCGCCAAGTACGGTGAAAGCCACCGGACCAACATTCTTGAGAGTGACCTGGGCACCGTCAATAATTGCAGATCCAGCAGCCAGGTTTACAAACTGGCGACCAAGCCTGAAGTCGATCTTGTTAAAGAGATCATGGTAATCACCATAGAGGTAGTACAGCCTTCCACCACCCCCTTCTCCGGCATTCAGATCCTGATTTAACCTGCCATAACCGTAGATGTTGAATTTGCCTTCCTTGTCAATGTTGGTTATTGCCAACCGCAGGTACTCGGCCAACTGAACCTGTCTGCGCTCAAGCAGTTCATTGTTGAAAAACATGAACTGAGTTGAGCTCTTGCCGTGAATCTCGGCGCCGAAACAGGCCGTAGCAGTCACCATGCTGAATAACAGCGACAGCAAAAGTTTCCTGGGAATCCCCATCAGATTACCTCCTTTCTCTTAGATTCATCAGTTGCATAACCATCCATAAACATTCTCACCTCCTCTATGGGATGGTCGGATTTAATGATTGTATTCATATAGCGCACATGACTAGAGGAATAAAGGATGCGCCGTGAGAAGTCAGTGCTGTTTCACGGCGTTTAATCTCTCAACTGCGTCATAACAAAAGGTTAAGCCGCTTCTTAATTTTTTTTATACGGTATTAATTATGCCGTCACCGAATAAAATATCAAGCGGCAGAAGAGATTAGTTTATAATTACTATTTTGTAGTTTTAACTACTTTGACACAAAAAAACCCCTGCTTCTCAGGGGCTTTCCTTGTAATATTTTAGCGGTTGCTCTACAGCCGGATCAGATCCTCGTGCTCCTCTTCATGGGGATTTATATGGATCATCACATCACCCACATTGTTGAATCGTTCAAAAATAAGCCGTTTTACCTCCGTGGCGATCGCATGGGACTGTTTTACGGTCATATCGGGGTCCATTTCCAGCTTGAGGTCCAAAATAACATACTGACCGGAGCGGCGGCCACGGATCTCATGCACATGCTCCACTCCGAGGACACCTTCGGCAATGGCATTTACTGAAGTGAGCAGCTCCTCAGGCGGTTGGCCGTCCATAAGGTCGTGGGCAGCATTGCGGAAGGTTTCCCAACCGATGTGGAAAATGAAGAAGGCTGTAAGCCCGGCAGCGAGTGGGTCCATTATGTAGAGACCAAAGTAGGCGCCGCCTACACCTGCAAGCGTGGC